>NZ_JBFAAF010000086.1:0-26043 GCF_040639595.1 Micromonospora sp. NPDC023814 | reverse complement strand
CGGGCCGGCCGGGCGGCCGGCGCACCCCGCCGAGCGGGCAACGGGCCGAGCCGGGCCGGCCGGGCGGCCGGCGTACCCCGCCGAGCGGGCAACGGGCCGAGCCGGGCCGGCCGGGCGGCCGGCGTACCCCGCCGAGCGGGCGCCGGCCGTGGGATACCGGCAGCTCTGGGCGGTCGACCCGGGTGCCTGGCGGGCCGCCGGGGCGGCCTGGCGGGGGTTGACCGACCGGGTCGGGCGCCGGGCCGACGAGTTGTCCGCCGGGGCGGCGGCGCTGCGCGCCGACTGGTCGGGCGGCGCTGGTGGGGCCGCCGACGCCCGGCTCGCGGCGCTGCGCACCGAGCTGACCACGGTCTCCCCCGCCCTGATCGAGGCCGATCAGGTGCTGGCCGAGTTCGCCGGTCGGCTGGGGGCGGCGAAGGCCCGGCTCGCCGCCGCGGTGACGCGCGCGGACGGCGCCGGGCTGCTGGTCGACCGACAGGGGCGGGTCGCCGCCGATCCCGCCCGCGCGCCGGCCTCCCCACGGTCGGGGCAGGTCGCGGCCGGGGTGGGCGCGGCGATCCGGGAGGCGCTGGCACTGGCCGGGGCGGCCGACAGGGAGGCGGCCGACCGGCTGGACGCCCTGTCCGCCGCCGCCCGGTCGGCGTGGGTCGCCCCGCCGCCACCCGGCCGGCCCCCGCCCGGCGCCACCCCGGCCGCGGTGCGGGCGTGGTGGGCCGGGCTCACCCCCGCGCAGCGGCGGTGGCTGGTGGCGCACGAGGCGGCGCTCGTCGGGCGCCTCGACGGGGTGCCGGTGGCCGCCCGCGACCAGGCCAACCGCCTGCTGCTCGGGGCGCGGCGGGAGGAGTTGCTCGCCGCGCGGCGCCGGCTGCTGGAGCGGGTGCCGCGCGGGCCGGTCGAGCTGGCCGGGCTGCTGCGGGTCGAGCGGGCACTGGCGGGGCTGGACGCGCTGACGGGGCGCCTGGCCGCCGGCGAGGCGCCCCGGGCGTACCTGCTGGGGCTGGACACCGCCGGCGAGGGCCGCGCGGTCGTGGCGCTGGGCAACCCGGACCGGGCGGCGCGGACGCTGACGTACGTGCCGGGGATGACCGCCGGCCTGGACGACGTGCCCGGCGAGCTGGGCCGGGCGGCACGGGTGCTGTCCCGCTGCGCCGACATCGCGCCGGAGGAGGAGACCGCCGCGGTGCTCTGGCTGGACTACGACGCCCCCGACTTCCTGCACGAGGCGGCCTGGCCGGGGCAGGCCCGGGACGCTGGCCCGGCGCTGCACCGGTTCCAGGAGGGGCTGCGGGCGACCCACGACGGGCCGCCGGGCCGGCAGACCGTGCTGGGCCACAGCTACGGCTCGCTGGTGGTCGGCACGGCCGCCCGCGACCACGGGCTGGCCGCCGACGCGCTGGTCTTCGTCGGCTCGCCCGGGGTGGGCGCCGCGCACGCCGCCGAGCTGGGCCTGCCACCCGGGCAGGTCTGGGCGAGCACCGCGCCGGACGACGTGATCCGGCTCGCCCGGCCGCCGGACGAGCTGGCCCGGCAGGCCCTGCTCGCCGCGTCGCCGCTCGGTGGGGCCGCCCGGCTGGCCGGCGGGCCGGAACGCGAGCTGTGGTTCGGCCAGGACCCGGCCCACCCGGGCTTCGGCGGGCGCACCTTCCCCAGCGGCCGGCACGGGCACACCGGCTACTGGGCGGCCGACAACCCGGCGCTGGACGGCATGGCCCGCGTGGTGCTCGGCCGCTGACGTGACGACGCCACGCGGGACCTCGGCGACGAACGGCCCCCGGACGGGCAGCGGGCCCCCGGGATCCCGGGACTGGCCGGCGGCGCGGCGGGCGTCCCGCCGCCGGCCGGCGTCACTCGACCGTCACCGACTTGGCCAGGTTGCGGGGCTGGTCCACGTCGTGCCCCCTGGCGGCGGCGATCTCGGCGGCGAGGACCTGCAACGGCACGGTGGTGACCAGCGGCGCGAGCAGCGTCGGCGTACGCGGCACGTAGATCAGGTGGTCGGCGTAGCGGACGACCGCCTCGTCGCCCTCCTCCGCGATCACGATGGTCCGGGCGCCGCGCGCCCGTACCTCCTGGATGTTGGAGACCACCTTGTCGTGCAGCATGCCCCGGCCGACGGGCGACGGCACGATGCAGATCACCGGGGTGCCCTTGTCGATCAGGGCGATCGGGCCGTGCTTCAGCTCGCCGGCGGCGAAGCCCTCGGCGTGCATGTACGCCAACTCCTTGAGCTTGAGCGCGCCTTCCAGGGCCACCGGGTAGCCGACGTGCCGGCCGATGAACAGCACGGTCGGCTCGGTCTTGAGGTCGCGGGCCAGCTCGCGGACCGGCTCGATGCGGTCCAGCAGCTCGCGCAGCTTGCCCGGCATCCGGTGGAGCTGCTCGACCACGGCGGCCACCTCGTCGGCGAACTTGATCCCCCGCACCTGGGCCAGGTGCAGGCCGATCAGGTAGCACGCGACGAGCTGGGTCAGGAACGCCTTGGTCGAGGCGACGGCGATCTCGGGGCCGCCGTGGGTGTAGAGGACGGCGTCGGACTCGCGGGGAATCGTGGAGCCGTTGGTGTTGCAGATGGCCAGGACGCGGGCCTTCTGCTCCTTGGCGTGCCGCAGCGCCATCAGCGTGTCCATCGTCTCGCCGGACTGCGAGATCACGACGATCAGCGTGGACCGGTCGAGAACCGGGTCGCGGTAGCGGAACTCGCTGGCCAGCTCCACCTCGCAGGGGATCCGGGTCCAGTGCTCGATGGCGTACTTGGCGACCAGGCCGGAGTGGTAGGCGGTGCCGCAGGCGACGATGAAGATCTTGTCGACGTCGCGCAGGTCCTGGTCGCTGAGGCGGACCTCGTCGAGCATGATCTCGCCGGTCTCGGTGAGCCGGCCGAGCAGGGTGTCGGCGATGGCCTGGGGCTGCTCCTCGATCTCCTTGAGCATGAACCAGTCGTAGCCGCCCTTCTCGGCGGCCGAGGAGTCCCAGTCGATGTGGAAGTCCTTGCCGCTGGCGGGCTGGCCCGAGAAGTCGGTGATCTCGATGGTGTCGCCGGTGATGAGGACGATCTGGTCCTGGCCCAGCTCCACCGCGTCCCGGGTGTGCTCGATGAACGCGGCCACGTCGCTGGCGAGGTAGTTCTCCCCGTCGCCCCGGCCGACGACCAGCGGCGAGTTGCGGCGGGCGCCGACGACGGCGCCGGGCACCGCGGCGTCGACGGCGAGCAGGGTGAACGCGCCCTCCAGGCGCTGGCAGACCACCCGCATGCCGGCGGCGAGCAGCTGCGGGCCCTCGGGGTGGCCGGCGGCGCGCAGGTCGGCCAGTGCGGCGGCGAGCAGGTGCGCCGCGCACTCGGTGTCGGTGTCGCTGCTGAACTGGACGCCGTCGGCCTCCAGCTCGGCGCGGAGCTTCGCGAAGTTCTCGATGATGCCGTTGTGGATCACGGCGACGCGGCCGTCGGGGGCGAGGTGCGGGTGGGCGTTGCGGTCGGTCGGGCCGCCGTGGGTGGCCCACCGGGTGTGCCCGATGCCGGTGGTGCCGTCCCCGATGCCGATGGGGCTGGCCGCGCAGGACGTGGGGTCCTCGGCGGCCCGCTCGGAGAGCACCTTCTCCAGGTTGGCCAGCTTGCCGGCCTTCTTCTCGGTCAGCAGCTCGCCGTCGCAGACGATGGCGACGCCGGCCGAGTCGTAGCCGCGGTACTCCAGCCGCCGCAGTCCGTCGAGCACGATTCCGAGCGCCGGGCGCGCGCCGGCGTAACCCACGATTCCACACATGTCCCGCAGCCTAACCCAGTTTCGCTCATCGTGCGTGCGCGAAAGCCGGGTAAACGATCACTGAATTTGAGCGATCGGGTGACGGGTGGGACCCGGGAGGACAAATGGCCGCCCGCGGACGCCGGGAGCGAAACCGCACGGGAAGTGGCTTGCCCGCGTCGGCCGCGTACGGCACCCTGACGGCCGCGCGCCGTTTCCCGGAGGAGAGCCAGCCGCATGTCCACGCCCCGTTCCGCCGCTGCCCGACCCGCCGATCCCCGACGACGCCGGCGGATGCGGGTCGCCGCGCTGCTCGCCTGCGGCCTGCTCGCGACGACGGGTTGCACGCTCTCCAGCGGAGAGGAGCAGGAGGCCGTCCCGCAGCCGGCCGCCACCTCGGCCGAGCCCTCGCCGACGCCGAGCGGCCCGGTGACCGTCGTGTACGAGGTGTTCGGAACCGGTCCGGCGGACATCGAGTACTTCGACGCCGCCGGCACTCTCCAGCAGTTGGAGCGTCAGGGACTCCCCTGGCGCCACTCGTTCACGGCGGACGGTCAGGCGCGGGTGATGCTGATCGCGTCGCAGGTGTTGGACTACCGAGGACAGTTCAGTTGCCGGGCCTCGGTGACCGGGCGCCCACCGGCCGAAGACACCATCACCGGCGGCGCGTGGCGACTGACCTGCGCCCCATGAGGACGTACCCGTCCCGCGCCGGGAGGACCGACCGGCAGCCGGCATCGGATCGACGTCTGCCCGTCTAGAGTGAACGCCGGTCCGCAGCATGATCGACCGGCGACCAACCTGGACCCCTTCGCGGCCGCCCCGCCCGCCTTCCCGGAGCACAGCCATGCCCCACGCCACGCCGTCGCCCGAGCCGACCCCCCCAGCAGGCCCGTCCGCACCCGGCGTGGCCTCCTCCGGCCCGCGTGCGTCGGGCAGGCGCTCTCCCACGGTGGACCTCGGCGTCGCCGCCGGCGCCGTCGTCGTCGTCGGCATCTGCGCCTGCCTCGGCCTCGCCGACCGCCTTGTCAGTCCCGTCGACGAGGGCGACCCGGACCGCCCGCTCGCCCACCTGCCCTACCCGTACCAGCAACCGGCAGGCGGCGGGTGGCCGACGGCGGAGCCGGCCCCGACGACTCCGCCGTCGGCCATGCCGGCACGGACTGTCGCACCGGCACGGACGCCCTCCGACGGGCCGGGCACGGTCACCGTCGTCTACGAGGTGACCGGCCGCGGGCCGGCCGACGTGGAGTACTACGACGCCAACGGTGACTTCGTCCAGACCGAAGGAGTCACCCTGCCCTGGCGGATGCGGTTGCGCGCACACGACGCCGAGCGGGTGATGGTCCTGGCCACCGGTCCCGACCGGAACAGCACGATCGGCTGCCGCATCACCGTCGACGGCCGGGCCGCAGCCGAGGACGCCGGCCGGTGGCAGGTCACCTGCAACAAGGGGACGACGGGTTGAACCCGGGCCGGGAGTCCGTAGGCTGGCGGGCGTGACGACCACCGCCGATGTCGACCCGTTGGTGGCGCGGATGCGCGCGTTCGGGACGACCGTCTTCGCCGAGATGTCCGCCCTGGCCGTCCGCACCGGCGCGGTCAACCTCGGCCAGGGCTTCCCGGACACCGACGGGCCGGCGGAGATGCTCGCCGCGGCGGCCGAGGCGCTGCGCACCGGGCAGAACCAGTACCCGCCGGGGCCGGGCGTCCCGGCGTTGCGCGCGGCGGTGGCCGCGCACCAGCGCCGGTTCTGGGGGCTGGAGTACGACCCGGACGGCGAGATCGTGGTGACGGCGGGCGCCACCGAGGCGATCGCGGCGGCGATCCTCGGGCTCTGCGAGCCGGGCGACGAGGTGGTCTGCTTCGAGCCGTACTACGACTCGTACGCCGCCTCGATCGCGCTGGCCGGCGCGGTCCGGCGCCCGGTCACGCTGCGTCCCGCCGCCGACGGCCGGTACGCCTTCGACCCGGCGGCCCTGCGCGCCGCGTTCGGCCCGCGCACCCGGCTGGTGCTGTTGAACTCGCCGCACAACCCGACCGGCAAGGTGTTCACCCCCGACGAGTTGGCCCTGGTCGCCGAGCTGTGCCGGGAGCACGGCGCGTACGCGGTGACCGACGAGGTGTACGAGCACCTGGTCTTCACCGACGCCGCCGCCGGCCACGTTCCGCTGGCGACCCTGCCCGGGATGCGCTCGCGGACGCTGCGGATCTCCTCGGCCGGCAAGACGTTCTCCTGCACGGGTTGGAAGGTCGGCTGGGTGAGCGGCCCGGCGGCGCTGGTCTCGGCGGTGCTGCGGGTGAAGCAGTTCCTCACCTTCGTCAACGCCGCGCCGTTGCAGCCGGCGGTCGCGGTGGCGCTGGCCCTCCCGGACGACTACTTCACCGGCTTCCGGGCCGGCATGCAGGCCCGCCGGGACCAGCTCGTCGGCGGGCTGACCGACGCCGGGTTCGAGGTGCTGGCGCCGGAGGGCACGTACTTCGTCACCGCCGACGTCACCGCGCTGGGCGGGCGCGACGGCGTGGAGTTCTGCCGGTCGCTGCCCGAGCGGTGCGGGGTGGTCGCCGTCCCGACCCAGGTCTTCTACGACGACGCCGAGGCCGGTCGCCGGCTGGTCCGCTTCGCCTTCTGCAAGCGCCCGGAGGTCCTGACCGAGGCCGTCGCCCGGCTGCGCCGGCTCACCGACACGCGGTGACCGACGCCTGCGTCTGACCGTCAGCCGGCGGCGCGGGCCGGGCCGCTCCCCCGCTCCGCCGACGTCCCCTCCGAGCCGGGCGCCCGGAGCCTGGCGACCACCGCGCCGCCGTCGGCGAGCAGCACCCCCTCGGCGTCGTCGACGAAGGCCAGGTCGGCCTCGACGTGCCGACTCGCCGCCGAGAGCAGCAGGCCGACCACCGGATCGTCGGCCCGGCGGCGCAGCCCGTCGAGGTTGCGCAGCTCCCGCATCAGGTGACCGCGCTGGTTGCCGAGCACCGTCCGCACGGTGGCCGGGTCGCCGGACCGGGCCGCGGCGGTCACCTTGAGGAAGAAGTCGTCCCGGAACCCGCCGCTGCGCGGGCTGGGCTCGGCGAGCCAGCGATCCAGCTCGGCCCGGCCGTCCAGGGTGATCTCGTAGACCACCCGGTCGGGCTTGACCGGCTGCGGATGCCGTTCGGCCACCACCAGGCCGTCCCGGGAGAGCCGGTCGAGGATCTGGTAGAGGTGCCCGATGTTGAGCGGCCCCCACTGCGGGCCGACCGCCTCCTCGAAGGCGCCCTTCAGCTCGTAGCCGTAGCTGGGGCCGCCGGCGAGCAGGGCCAGGACCGCGTGCTGTATCGCCACCGTCTCCTCCGATCCGATCCAGACTGGCCCACCCCCGGCGGGCCTTGCATTGTCACAATGTATCGCGCAGAGTGTGTTCAGCACACGGGGAGGCGCGACATGCTCAACATCATCTGGAAGCAGCTTCGTGGCCGTGCGGGACGGTCGGTGGCGCTGCTGGTCGGCGTGCTGGTGGCGACCACCGGCTTCGTCGTCCTGACCGGCGCCACCACCACCTCCCGACTCGATGTCACCGGCACCGTCGAGCGGAACACCCGCGCCGCCTACGACATCCTGGTCCGTCCGAAGGGGGCGCGCACCCCGCTGGAGGCCGAACGCCGGCTGGTCCAGCCCAACTACCTCTCCGGTCTCTTCGGTGGCATGACGATGGCGCAGTACGAGCAGGTAAAGGCGCTCACCGGGGTGGACGTCGCCGCCCCCATCGCCATGCTCGGCTACTCCACCGCCCCCGTCGCCACCGCGCTGGACCTCACCGACGCCGTCGACCGTTCGCTCGACCAGCAGGTCATCCGGATCGACCCGCGCTTCGTCGCCGAGCGCGGCCTCTCCACCGCCCCGGGCCACGCCCGGTACCTGTACGTCACCAAGCACCCGATCATCCACGCCCGTTCGGACGTGGTCTCCAGCCCCGACAGCACCCTCTACACCGACGGCCGGCGCTACCCCTGGGACGACAGGTGCGGTCCCTCCCCGCGCGAGGTCCTGCCCGACGGCCGCACCCACGCGATCTGCGACCCGCGGCACGACATGGGCAGCCTGGGCGCCACGTCGGAGCGGGAGGACTGGACGGTGATGGCTGTGCGGCTGCTGCCCGACGGCCGGTTCGAGGCCCACGTCAACGTCCTCGCAGACGGGGAGGGCGCCGGGCCGGGTCACGTGACCGCCTCGGACCGGCTCCGGATCCGGTACAACCTGACCGTGCCCTTCCTGCTGGCCGCGGTGGACCCGGCCGCCGAGGACCGGCTCGTCGGCCTGGCCGGGACAGTGGTCGAGGGGCGGGCGCTCCGTCCCGACGACTCGGTCATCGACGGACGCAGGGAGGGCTACCACACCGTCCCGGTCCTCACGACCAGCCGTCCCTTCCTCGACGAGGAGTTGCGCGTCGGCGCCACGCGGCTGCCCGCCGCGCGCCCGGGTGGCGTGCCGTTGGCCGATCTGGAGCGGGAGCTGCGGCGGGGGCCGGCGATCCCCGCCGGGGAGGCCAGCGCCGACGTCGTCTCCGGCTGGCGCTCCCGGTTGGCCAAGGGCCTCTCCCCGACCGGCTGCTGCTTCGGCCAGCTTCAGGACATCGTGCAGGCCGGGCCCGCGGAGTACGACCGGCTCCCCGACGGCACCCTGCGGGTCCGTCCGCTCCCGCCGGCCGCCCCCGAGCTCTACGGTGGGCACCGGGACTTCAACCCGTACCCGCGGCCCTGGCTGACGGAGGACGTCGGTGCCCGCCCGCTGCGCGAGCTGCCGTTGGAGAAGTCGACCCCCAAGACACCCCTCTGGCGTGAATGGCGGGCGGTGGGGGTCTTCGACCCGGAGAAGCTGACCGGGTTCAGCGACCTGGGCAAGGTGCCGCTGGAGACGTACGAGCCGCCGCGGGCCGCCGGCGCCGACGCCGCCAGCCGGGACTCGCTGGGCGGGCAGCCGCTGGAGCCGAGCGGCAATCCCGCCGGCTACCTCGCCGCCCCGCCGCTGCTGCTGACCACCCTGACCAGCGTGCCGGAGTTGCTGGCGGGCGGCGGCAGCCCGCAGACGAGGGCCCCGATCAGCGCCATCCGGGTGCGGGTCGCCGACGTGGACGGCTACAGCGAGCGCGCCGCCGAACAGGTCCGGCTGGTCGCCGAGCGGATCGCCCAGGTCACCGGGCTCGACGTCGACATCACGCTCGGCTCGTCCCCCGCCCCGCAGGCCGTGGAGCTGTCCGCCGGGTCGTTCGGCCGGCCGGCGCTGCGGCTGACCGAGAACTGGTCGGCGCTCGGGGTCGCCTCGGTGATCACGAAGGCGGTGGACCGCAAGAGCGTCGTGCTCTTCGTGCTGGTGCTGGTGGTCTGCGCGCTCTTCCTCGGCAACGCGGTCGCCGCCGCCGTCCGGGACCGGCGGTCCGAACTGGCGGTACTCGCCTGCCTGGGCTGGCCGGCCCGGCGGCTCGGCGCGCTGATCCTCGGCGAGGTCGCCGCCCTCGGGCTGGCCGCCGGGTTGCTCGCGCTGGTCCTGGCGATCCCGCTCGGGGCCGCACTCGGCATCGACGTGGGGTGGCGGCAGCCGCTGTTGGCCGTACCGGTGGCGCTGCTGCTGGCGCTGGTCGCGGGCCTGACGCCGGCCCTGCGGGCCGCGCGGGCCCACCCGGCCGCCGCGCTGCGCCCGGCGGTGGCGACGGCCCACTGGGTACGCCGGCCGCGCACCCTGGCCGGCCTGGCCCTGGCCAACCTGGCCCGCACGCCCGGCCGCACCCTGCTCGGGGCCGGTGCCCTGGCCATCGGGGTGGCCGCGCTGACCCTGGTCGCCGCCGCCGGGTACGCGTTCCGCGGCGCCATCGTCGGCAGCCTGCTCGGCGACACGGTGTCGCTGAGCGTGCGCGGCGCGGACACCATGGCCGCCGTCGCGACGGTGCTGCTCGGCGCCGCCGCGGTCGCCGACGTGCTCTACCTGAACATCCGGGACCGGGCCGCCGAGCTGGCCACCCTGCGCGCGGTCGGCTGGAGCGACGGCGCGCTGGGTCGCCTGATCGGGTACGAGGGGCTGGCCCTCGGACTGCTCGGCGCGGTCACCGGCGCCGGCCTCGGGCTGGCCGGGGCCGCCTGGCTGGTCGGCGCCCTGCCCGGCACGTTGGTCACGGTCGCCGCGCTGGTGGCGGTGGCCGGTGTCCTGGTCACTTCGATGGCCGCCCTGGTCCCGGCCGCGCTGCTGCGCCGGCTGCCGACCGCACGACTGCTCGCGGAGGAGTGACGATGAAGACGACGACGGTGGGCAGCACGGTCCGGGTCGCCGGGCTGGTCCGACGGTTCGGGGCCGGCCCGCAGCAGGTGACCGCGATCGACGACGTGTCCCTGGAGATCCCGGCCGGGACGGTGGTGGCGCTGACCGGGCCCAGCGGCTCCGGCAAGTCCACGCTGCTGCACATGATCGGCGCGATCGAACAGGTCGACGCCGGCACCGTCACGGTGGACGACCTGGAGATCACCGGGCTCGGCCGGTCCGCCCTGACCCGGTACCGGCAGCGGGTCGGCTTCGTCTTCCAGCGCTACCACCTGCTGCCCGCGCTGACCGTGCTGGACAACGTGATCGCGCCGATGCTGCCCCGCCGGGGGCGGGCCGACCACGCCGCCCGGGCCCGGGAACTGCTCGACGCGGTGGGCCTGGCCGGGCGGGAGCGGGCCCTGCCGTCCCAGCTCTCCGGCGGTCAGCAACAGCGGGTCGCGATCGCCCGGGCGCTGATGGGCTCCCCCGGGCTGCTGCTCGCCGACGAGCCGACCGGCAACCTCGACTCGGCCACCGGCGGGCAGATCCTCGACCTGCTGCTGGACCTGCGCGACCGGCACGGCATGACGATCCTGCTCGCCACCCACGAGCGGGCGATAGCCGCCCGGTGCGACCGGCTGATCCGCCTCGGCGACGGGCGGATCGTCGAGGACGTGGACCTCACCGACGGCGAGGACCCGGCGGCCACCTTCCGGCGCGCCGCGGGCCTGCGCCTGTAGAGCCGGCTCCCGATCCGCCCGGAGAGGCGACGGCCCGGGCCCGCCGTGGCGGGCCCGGGCCGAAGGGAGAAGTCAGGCGGTCGGGCTGGCGACGCGCACCGCGCCGGCGATGCGCTCGGCCGTCTCGCGGGCGACGTGCTCCGTGGCGGCCTCGACCATGACCCGGACCAGGGGCTCGGTGCCGGACGGGCGGAGCAGCACCCGGCCGGTCTCGCCCAGCTCCGCCTCGGCCCGCTCGACCTCGGCCCGGACGGCGGGCGCGGCCGCGCCGACCGTACGGTCGCCGACGGGAACGTTGACCAGCACCTGCGGCAGCCGGGTGAGCACGCCGGCCAGCTCGGCCAGGGACTTGCCGGTCGCCGCCATCCGCGACATCAGGTGCAGCCCGGTCAGCACGCCGTCGCCGGTGGTGGCGTACGCGGGCATCACGATGTGGCCGCTCTGCTCGCCGCCCAGCGCCAGCCCGGACGCCCGCAGCTCCTCCAGCACGTACCGGTCGCCGACCTTGGTCTCGACCAGCCGGATGCCCTCGCGGGACATCGCCAGGCGCAGGCCCAGGTTGCTCATCACGGTCGCGACCAGCGTGTCCTGCGTCAGCGTGCCGGCCTCCCGCATGGCGAGGGCGAGGATCGCCATCACCTGGTCGCCGTCGACCTCGTCGCCGTCGGCGGTCACCGCGACGCACCGGTCGGCGTCGCCGTCGTGCGCGATGCCCAGGTGCGCGCCGTGCTCGACCACGGCGGCCCGCAGGGCCTCGATGTGGTTGGAGCCGCACTCGTCGTTGATGTTCAGGCCGTCGGGCTCGGCGTGGATGGCGACGACCTCGGCCCCGGCCTCCCGGTACGCCACCGGCGCCACCTCGGCGGCGGCGCCGTTGGCGCAGTCGACCACGACCTTGATCCCGTCGAGACGGTGCGGCACGGTGCCGACCAGGTGCTGCACGTAGTGGTCGGCGCCGTCGAGCAGGTCGTGCACCCGGCCGACGCCGGCGCCGATCGGCCGCTCCCAGGCGGTGGTGGCGTTCGCCGCGACGGCCGACTCGATCTGCATCTCGATCTCGTCGGGCAGCTTGTGCCCGCCGGCGGCGAAGAGCTTGATCCCGTTGTCGGGCATCGGGTTGTGCGAGGCGGAGAGCATGACGCCCAGGTCGGCCTTGGCCTCGGCGGTGAGGAACGCCACGGCCGGCGTCGGCAGCACGCCCACCCGCACCACGTTGGCGCCGGCGCTGGTGAGCCCGGCCACGACGGCGGCCTCCAGCATCTCGCCGCTGGCCCGGGTGTCCCGGCCGACCACGGCGAGCGGGGGATGGCTCTTGTCCGACTCGGCGAGCGTGTGCGCGGCGGCGACCGCCACCGCGAGCGCCAACTCGGGCGTGAGATCCGCGTTCGCCCGCCCGCGTACGCCGTCCGTGCCGAACAACCGACCCATACCCGCCAACCTCCGATGAAACGGTCCAGGGAAAGGCGAACGGCCGGGCCGCCTCCCGTCGAGGGGAGGCGACCCGGCCGTTCGTCAGAAGTACAACGTGCCGCTGAAGGTCAGCGCTTCGAGTACTGGGGAGCCTTACGGGCCTTCTTGAGGCCGTACTTCTTGCTTTCCTTGACCCGGGCGTCCCGGGTGAGGAAGCCGGCCTTCTTCAGCGCCGGGCGGTCGTCCGGCTCGCTGACGATCAGGGCCCGGGCGATGGCCAGCCGGAGCGCGCCGGCCTGACCGGTGGTGCCGCCGCCGCGTAGGTTGGCGATGACGTCGAACGCCTCCGGCTTCTCGGCGGTGACCAGCGGGTCCTTGATCAGCTGCTGGTGCACCTTGCTCGGGAAGTAGGCCTCGAGGTCCCGACCGTTGCAGGTGATCTTGCCGGTGCCCGGCACGATGCGGACCCGGACGATGGCCTCCTTGCGGCGACCCACGGTCTGGATCGGCCGGTCACCACGAGGCGCGCGGGCGACGGGCGCCGGCGCCTCGGTGGCCTCCTCGGGGGCAACCTCGGTGGCGGTGATGTCGGTCATGCTGATTCCTTCGCCCGCGCTCACTGCGCGATCTGCTTGATCTCGAACGGCACCGGCTGCTGCGCGCCGTGCGGGTGCTCGGCACCGGCGTAGACCTTCAGCTTCTTGATGAGCTTACGGCCGAGCTTGTTGTGCGGGAGCATCCCCTTGACGGCGAGCTCGATGGCCCGCTCGGGACGCTTGGTCAGCAGCTCGTCGTAGCCGACCTGCTTCAGACCACCCGGGTAACCGGAGTGGCGGTAGGCGATCTTCTGCTGCCGCTTGTTGCCGGTCAGCGCCACCTTGCCCGCGTTCACGATGACGACGAAGTCGCCCGTGTCGACGTGCGGCGCGAAAGTCGGCTTGTGCTTGCCGCGCAGCAGCGTGGCGGCGTGGGTGGCCAGGCGGCCCAGCACGACATCAGAGGCGTCGATGACGTGCCACTGACGCTCGATCTCACCCGGCTTCGGGCTGTACGTACGCACAGGTATACCTTGTCTCGTCGTCGGTCTGGGGTCGCGCGCCGAGGTTACCGGGCGCGCACGAACGACCAAGCGTACCTCAGGCGGCACGCCTCTGGATGTCGTACAACAGCAGGCAACGATACCCGCCGCCCCGTCGGCAGGTCAAAACGGGGTACCGCCCCGCCTGGCCCGCACAGAGCATAGCCGGGGTCACACCCCGGCCAGCCGGCGCGGGCCCGGCCGCAGGTAGACCAACCAGGTCACCCCGAAACACACGGCGTACGCCACGACGAAGGCGACGTACGCCGCCTCCGCGCTGCCCAGGGTGAGGAACGACTGCCGGAAGGCGATGTTGACCAGCACCCCGCCGGCGGCCCCGACCGCCCCGGCGATGCCGATCAGCGCCCCGGTCATCCGCCCGGCCCAGCGCTGGGCGGTCGCCGCGTCCCGCCGGCCGGCGTCCACCGCGGAGGCCGCCCGGGCCCGGAAGATCGCCGGGATCATCTTGTACGTCGAGCCGTTGCCGACGCCGGAGAACACGAACAGCGACAGGAAGCCGAGCAGGTAGAGCCCGAACGACCGCTCCCGGGCGGCGAAGAGCACCAGCGACGCGCCGGCCGCCATCGCCACGAAGTTCCAGAAGGTCACCCGGGCTCCGCCGAGCCGGTCGGCGAGGTGGCCGCCCACGGGCCGGACCAGCGAGCCGATCAGCGGGCCGAGGAAGGTCAGCCAGGCCGCGTCGACCGGGGTCGGGAAGCGCTCGGCGAACTGGAGCTGGAGCACCTGCCCGAAGGCGAAGCCGAAGCCGATGAAGGAGCCGAAGGTGCCGATGTAGAGCAGCGACATCGTCCAGGTGTGCGGGTCGCGGGCGGCCTCGCGCAGCGCGCCGGGCTCGTTGCGCGCCCCGGGGATGTTGTCCAGCCCGCGCGCCGCCGCCAGCGCGGCCAGCACGATCAGCGGCAGGTAGACCGCCGGCACCAGGCGGGGGTACGCGGCCCCCGCCGTCGCCAGCACCGCCAACCCGACGAGCTGCACCGCCGGCACGCCGAGGTTGCCGCCGCCGGCGTTGAGCCCGAGCGCCCGTCCCTTGAGCCGCTGCGGGTAGAAGAGGTTGATGTTCGCCATCGAGGAGGCGAAGTTGCCGCCGCCGACGCCGGTCAGGCAGGCCAGCACCATCAGCGTGGGGTAGGAGACCCCCGGCTCCAGCAGCACGACCATCGGTACCGCCGGGACGAGCAGCAGCAGCGCGCTGACGATGGTCCAGTTCCGCCCGCCGAAGCGGGCCACCGCCAGCGTGTAGGGCAGCCGCAGCACCGCCCCCAGGGCGGCCGGCACTGCGGTGAGCAGGAACTTCCCCGCCGGGTCGATGCCGTACTGCGGGCCGAGGAAGAGCACCGTCACCGACCAGAGGCTCCACACCGAGAAGCCCACGTGCTCGGCGAAGATCGAGACCCAGAGGTTGCGCCGCGCGATCGGCGCCCCCGTCGTACGCCAGAACTCCGGGTCCTCGGGCCGCCAGTCGTCGATGCGGTGCCGGCGCCCGGCGGCGGCCGGGGCGGCCTCGGCCAGGGGTGTGGTGGGGGCCAGTGCGCTCACGGCGACTCCTCCTCGTCGGTGTGACTGGAGGGACGCTAGGAACCGGGGATTACCCCGCGGTGCCCGGCGCGGGTCGGGCCGGAAACGAGGAGCGCACCTCGGCCGGGCCGCGCCGGTGAGATGTCAGAGCTGTTGCAGGATGCGCAGCGCCCGGCCGACCCGGAGCATGGTCTCGGTGTCGGCGACGTCCACGCATTCGGTGAACCACTTCTTCATCGGTGAGGAGAGCCGGTCGGGCATCACCACGTACGCGCCCATCGGCACCGCCAGGGGCGAGTCGCGCAGCAGCGCCTCCTCGACCACCTCGGCCACGATGACGATCGGCACGTCGGTGGAGTTGTAGACATCGGAGCTGATCACCAGTCCGAGCCGTTCCCGGGCGCCGTCGATGCGCCAGACCTCGCCCCTACGCAGCACGCGGGCGCCCGCCGAAGAGCACGTCGTCGACCATGCCGACCTCGCGGGCGTCGGCGAGGGCGGCGGATTCGAGGTCGAGCCCGGCCCGGCCGACGGCGGCGGCGTGCGCGGTGAAGAGCTCGCGCAGCGCCTTCTCCCGGGCCGCCTGGTCCATCCACGCCGACAGGGAGAGCCCTTCGCGCTTGGCGAACCGCCGGGCCTCCTCGATCGTCTCGTCCGAGAACGACAGGGTCACCTTGGCAGTCATGCCGTGCAGACTACCCAGCGGTATGACCGGCAGTCATCCCGTCGAGACCCGCTATTCGCGCCGGCCGCCGAACACGGCAAACCGCCACTGCTTGAAGAAGCAGTCGACGTCGGCCAGTCCCGCCTCGGCCAGCCAGCGGCACTGCGCGGCGACCGGCGCCGGTCGGTCGTACGCCATCCGGCCCTCGGCGGCGGCGATCTCCTCGGCGTCGGAGCCCAGCGCGGCGACCTGTGCCAGCCACACCTCGTGGTAGCGCCGGTCGAGTTCCGGGGTCGGACCGGCGACCTGCTCGGCGTTGACGAACACCCCGCCGGGCACCAGCGCGCCGGCCGCCCGACGGTAGAGGTCGCGCTTGCCGGCGTCGTCGAGGTGGTGGACGGCCAGCGCGCTGACCACCGCGTCGTAGCGGCCGGCGGGCAGTGGGTCGGCCAGGTCGGCCGTCACCGTGCGGTGTGGCACCGACCGGGCCCGCAGGCGGTCGGCGGCGACCGCGAGCATGGCCGGCGCGGCGTCGACCAGGGTCAGCCGCACCCCCGGCACCGCCGCCGCGAGCAGCAGCGACAGCAGCCCGGTGCCCGCGCCCAGGTCCAGCACCTCGGGGGTACGCCCCGACGCCAGCGCGGCCCGCAGCGGCGGCGCGGCCACCTCGACGGCGGTGCCGTAGAAGGCGTCGAAGCAGGGCACCAGCCGGCGGCGGGCCTCGTCGTAGGTGCCGGCCGCCGCGTCGAAGGCCTCGGTCACGGTCATGTCGCGCCTCCCAGATTCCGGGAAATTTGTCTCACATTGTAAACGTCGCGAACCGGCCCGCCGCACCGGTGCGGTGTGAGGGGCTCTTGACAGGACCGAAACAAGCGAGACCCGGACCGGAAACCGCCCCCCGGCACGCTTTGCCGGCATGACAGACGGTGCACGGGCGGCGACTCGGCCGGGGCGGACGCCCCGCGAGGCGGCGACGCACTGCCCGTACTGCGCCCTCCAGTGCGGCATGACGCTGCGCGAGGAGGCCGGCCGGGTGACGGTGCTCCCCCGACAGTTCCCCACCAACCGGGGCGGCCTCTGCCAGAAGGGCTGGACCGCCGCCGAACTGCTCGGCCACCCCGAGCGGCTGACCACCCCGCTGCTGCGCGACCCGGCCGGCGGCGAGCTGCGGCCGGCGAGCTGGGACGCCGCCCTCGACCGGATCGTCGCCGGTATCCGCGCCGTCCAGGACGGGCACGGCCGGGACGCGGTGGCCGTCTTCGGCGGCGGCGGGCTCACCAACGAGAAGGCGTACGCCCTGGGGAAGTTCGCCCGGGTGGCGCTGCGCACCCGGCACATCGACTACAACGGCCGGTTCTGCATGTCCTCCGCGGCGGCGGCCGGGATGCGCGCCTTCGGTGTCGACCGGGGCCTGCCGTTCCCGCTGGCCGACCTGGGCCGGGCCGACACACTGCTGCTGGTCGGCGCGAACCCGGCGGAGACCATGCCCCCGCTGGTGCGCTGGCTGACCGAGCAGCGCGAGCGCGGCGGCCGGCTGATCGTGGTCGACCCCCGGGTCACCGCCACCGCCCGGCAGTCCGACCTGCACCTGCAACCCCTGCCCGGCACCGACCTGGCGGTGGCGAACGCGCTGCTGCACATCGCGCTCACCGAGGGCTGGGTCGACCGGGACTACGTGTCCGCCCGCACCACCGGCTTCGAGGCGGTCCGCCGCAGCGTGGCGGGCTGGTGGCCGGCCCGCGCCGAAGCGCTCTCCGGGGTGCCGGTGGCCGACCTGGAGGCGACCGCCCGGGCCCTCGGCACCGCCGAGCGCGTGATCATCCTGACCGCGCGGGGCGCCGAACAGCACGCCAAGGGCGTCGACACGGTCACCGGCTTCGTCAACCTGGCGCTCGCCCTGGGGCTGCCCGGTCGCCCCGGCTCCGGCTACGGCTGCCTCACCGGGCAGGGCAACGGGCAGGGCGGGCGGGAACACGGGCAGAAGGCCGACCAGCTCCCCGGCTACCGGAGGATCGACGACCCGGCCGCCCGGGAACACGTCGCCGGGGTCTGGGGCGTGCCGGCCGACGAACTGCCCGGGCCGGGTGTGCCGGCGTACCAACTGCTCGACTCGTTGGGCACACCGGCCGGGCCGAAGGCGCTGCTGGTCTTCGGCTCCAACCCGGTGGTCTCCGCGCCCCGGGCCGCCCGGATCGAACGCCGGCTGCGCGACCTCGACCTGCTCGTGGTCGCCGACCTCCTGCTCTCCGAGACCGCCGCGCTGGCCGACGTGGTGCTCCCCACCGCCCAGTGGGCCGAGGAGGACGGCACGATGACCAACCTGGAGGGCCGGGTGCTGCGCCGCCGCGCGCTGCGCCCACCGCCCCCTGGCGTCCGTACCGACCTGGCGATCCTCGCCGCCCTCACCGCCCGCCTCCAGGCGCAAGGAAGGGCACCTTCTTATCGGATTCTGCATAGGAAGGGCCCCTTCCTTGCACCCAGCCCGGGTCGTGTCGGCGCGGTGGACGGCAGCGACCCGCGGGCCGTGTTCGAGGAACTGCGGCGGGCCTCGGCCGGCGGGATCGCCGACTACGCCGGGGTGAGCTGGGAGCGGATCGACGAGCGGGACGGCGTGTTCTGGCCCTGCCCGGTCGAGGACGGGCCGGACACGCCCCGGCTCTTCGCCGACCGCTTCGCCACCCCCGACGGGCGGGCCCGGTTCCACCCGGTGGAGCACCGGCCGGCGGCCGAGGAGGTGTGCGCCGAGTACCCGCTGCACTTCACCACCGGCCGGGTGCTCGCGCAGTACCAGTCCGGCACCCAGACCCGCCGGGTCGACGCGCTGCGCCGGGCCGCCCCGGACGCCTTCGTCGAGTTGCACCCCGACCTGGCCGCCCGGCTGGGCATCGGCGACGGCGAGCCGGTGCGCGTGATCTCCCGCCGGGGCGAGCTGCGCGCGCCGGCCCGGCTCAGCACCGCCATCCGGCCGGACACCGTCTTCGCGCCGTTCCACTGGGGCGGCGCCGCGCGGGCCAACTCGGTCACCAACGACGCCGTCGACCCGGTCTCCGGAATGCCGGAGTTCAAGATCTGCGCCGTCCGGCTGGAAAGGGTGGACGCACCGTGACCGAACGCGTGGTGATCGTCGGCAACGGGATGGCCGGCTCCCGGCTGGCCGCCGAGCTGCACGTCCGCGGCGGGGACCGGAAGGTCACCGTGCTCGGGGCCGAGCCGCACCGGGCGTACAACCGGATCATGCTCTCCACACTGCTGGCCGGCAAGATCGGCGAGGCGGACGTGGAACTGGCCGAGGCCGCCGGGCAGGGCGTCGACCTGCGCACCGGGGTGACCGTCACCGCGATCGACCCGGCCGCCGGCACGGTCCGCACCGACGGCGGCGACCGCATCGCGTACGACCATCTGGTGCTCGCCACCGGCAGCCGGGCGGTGGTGCCCCCGCTGCCCGGCCTGGACGGGCCCGACCTGCCGGCGCGGGTGGTCCCGTTCCGCACCCTGGACGACTGCCGGCGGATCCTCGCCGTCGCCGAGGGCGCGCGCAGCGCCCTGGTGCTCGGCGGCGGGCTGCTCGGGCTGGAGGCGGCCCGCGGGCTCGCCGCCCGGGGCCTCGACGTCGGGGTGGTGCACCCGGTGCCGTACCTGATGGAACGGCAGCTCGACCCGGCCGGCGCCGCCGTGCTGGCCGGCACGCTCGCGGGCCTCGGGGTGACCACCCACCTGGCCGTGTCGGCCACCCGGGTGGTCGCGGACGCCGACGGGGTCCGCCTCGACCTGGCCGACGGCCGGTCGCTCACCGCCGACCTGCTGGTCCTCTCCTGCGGGGTACGCCCCGACACCGCCCTCGCCGCCGCGGCCGGGCTGGCCGTGGAGCGCGGCGTGCTGGTCGACGACCGGCTGCGCACGAGCGACCGGCGGATCTCGGCGATCGGCGACTGCGCCCAGCACGACGGCGTCCTCACCGGGCTGGTCGCTCCGGCCTGGGCGCAGGCCGGGGTGGTGGCGCAGGTGCTCACGGGCGAGGACCCGCTGGTCCGCTACCGGCCCCGCCCGGTGGTGACCCGGCTGAAGGCGGCCGGCATCGACCTCGCCGCCATGGGCGACCCGGCCGAAGGCGGGGCCGGCGAGGAGCTGACCTTCGCCGACCCGGCCCGGGGCACGTACGCCCGGCTGCGCATCCGCGACGAGCGGCTGACCGCCGCGATCCTGCTCGGCGACAACCCGGCGGTCGGCACGGTCGTCCAGCTCTTCGACCGCGGTCAGCCGGTGCCGGCCGACCGGCGGTCCCTGCTGCTCGGCCGGGCCTTCGGCGCGGCCCCGGCGGCGCCCGCCGCGTCCCCGGCGCTGATGCCGGACGCGGCGACCGTCTGCCAGTGCAACAACGTCAGCAAGGGGGCGCTGGTGGACTGCTGGCGTTCCGGGGCCCGGACGGTCGACGCCGTGGTCGCCGCGACCCGGGCCGGCACCGGATGCGGCGGCTGCCGGGACGCGGTCGCCGGCATCGTCGACTGGCTGTCCGAGGTGGATTCGGTGGAGGTGACGCAATGAGCGAGCGAAGCGAGCGGATCAGCGGGCCCAGTGCGACGGTGCCTCATGACGGCACGCAGCGAAGCGGAGTGCCGTCATGAGCGAGCGGATCAGCGGGCCCGGTGCGACGGTGCCGCATGGCGGCAGGTTGGTCGTCGTCGGCAACGGCATGGTCGGGCAGCGCTTCGTCGACGCGCTGCGCGCCCGCGACCCCGAGCGGCGGTGGCGGGTCACGGTGCTCGCCGAGGAGACCCGTCCGGCGTACGACCGGGTGCGGCTCTCGGCGTTCTTCGACGGGGTGGGCGCCGAGGAGCTGAACCTGCACACCCCCGACGACGGGGTGGAGCTGCGCCTGGGCGAGCCGGCGACGGCGGTCGACCGGGCGCGACGGGTGGTGCGCACGGCGGCCGGCGAGCACCCGTACGACGCGCTGGTGCTGGCCACCGGCTCGGCCGCCTTCGTACCGCCGGTGGCCGGGGCGACCCTGCCCGGGGTCTTCGTCTACCGGACGCTGGACGACCTGGCGGCGATCCGGAAGCACGCGCGCGGCCGGCGCACCGGGGCGGTGATCGGCGGCGGGCTGCTCGGGCTGGAGGCGGCGAACGCGCTGCGGCTGCTGGGGTTGGCCACCAGCGTGGTGGAGTTCGCGCCACGGCTGATGCCGGTGCAGGTGGACCCGGCCGGTGGCGCGATGCTCCGCCGGTACGTCGACGAGCTGGGCGTGACCACCCACCTGGGCGTCGCCACCACCGCGATCCGGTCCGGCCCGGACGGCACCGTCGGCGGGCTGGAGCTGGCCGACGGCACGGTGGTCGACGCCGAGCTGGTGGTGGTGGCGGCCGGCATCCGGCCCCGCGACGAGCTGGCCCGGGCCGCCGGGCTGACGCTCGGCCCGCGCGGCGGGGTGCTGGTCGACGGCGCGTGCCGGACGGCCGACGAGCGGGTCTGGGCGGTCGGCGAGTGCGCGGCGGTCGATGGCACCTGTCACGGCCTGGTCGCCCCCGGCTACGCGATGGCCGAGGTGGTCGCCGACCGGCTGGTCGGCGGGGCGGCCACCTTCCCGGGCGCGGACACCGCCACGAAGCTGAAGCTGCTCGGCGTGGACGTGGCCTCGTTCGGCGACGCGCACGGCGCCACCGAGGGGTGCCTCGACGTCACGTTCACCGACCCGGCCACCCGGGTCTACGCCAAACTGGTCCTCTCCGACGACGCGAAGACCCTGCTCGGCGGGGTGCTGGTCGGCGACGCGAGCGCCTACCCGACGCTGCGGGCCAGCGTCGGGGGTCCGCTCCCCGCGCCGCCGCTGACGCTGCTCGCCCCCTCCGGGGCGGCGGGCGCGGGGGCCGGGGCGCTGCCGGCCGCCGCCCAGGTCTGCTCCTGCAACGCGGTGACCCGGGCTGACCTCGACGCGGCGATCGCCGGCGGCGCGACCGACGTGCCGGCGCTGAAGGCGTGCACCCGGGCCGGCACGAGCTGCGGTTCCTGCGTGCCGATGCTGAAGCAGCTGCTGGACGCGGCCGGGGTGCGGCAGTCGACCGCCCTCTGCGAGCACTTCGCCGCCAGCCGGCAGGAGCTGTTCGACATCGTCCGGGTGCGCGGCATCCGCACGTTCTCCCGGCTGGTCGCCGAGCACGGCCGGGGCCGGGGCTGCGACATCTGCAAGCCGGTGGTCGCCTCGATCCTCGCCTCCCTCGGCACCGGGCACGTGCTCGACGGGGAGCAGGCGTCGTTGCAGGACACCAACGACCACTTCCTGGCCAACCTGCAACGGGACGGCAGCTACTCGGTGGTGCCCCGGATCCCCGGCGGGGAGATCACCCCGGAGAAGCTGATCGTGATCGGCGAGGTGGCCCGCGACTTCCGGCTCTACACGAAGATCACCGGAGGGCAGCGGATCGACCTGTTCGGGGCCCGGGTCGAGCAGCTCCCGCAGATCTGGCGCCGCCTGGTCGACGCCGGCTTCGAGTCCGGCCACGCGTACGGCAAGGCGCTGCGCACGGTGAAGTCCTGCGTCGGCGAGACCTGGTGCCGGTACGGGGTGCAGGACTCGGTCGGGCTGGCCATCGCCCTGGAGCTGCGCTACCGGGGGCTGCGCGCCCCGCACAAGATCAAGTCGGCGGTGTCGGGCTGCGCCCGCGAGTGCGCCGAGGCCCGCAGCAAGGACTTCGGCATCATCGCCACCGACACCGGCTGGAACCTCTACGTCGGCGGCAACGGCGGTTTCCGGCCCCGGCACGCCGACCTCTTCGCCACTGATCTGTCCACAGAAGCGCTGATTCTGCTGATCGACAGATTCCTGATGTACTACATCCGCACCGCCGACCGGCTGCAACGGACCGCCGCCTGGATCGAGGCGATGGACGGCGGCCTCGACCACCTGCGCGCCGTCGTCGTGGACGACTCGCTCGGCCTGTGCGCCGAACTCGACGCCGCGATGGCCCGGCACGTCGAGTCGTACTCCGACGAGTGGCGGGACGTGCTGGAGGACCCGGCCCGGCTGCGCCGGTTCGCCTCCTTCGTCAACGCCCCCGGGGTGCCGGACCCGTCGATCACCTTCGCGCTCGAACGCGGCCAGCCGGTCCCGGCGGACCGCGCGCCCGGGGCCGAGGGCCGGCAGCCGGTCACGCTCGGGATGCCGGCGGTGCGGCCATGACCACCAGCAAGACCGGACTGCCGGAGGTACGGCGATGACCACGACGACCACCGCGATGCCGACGACCGCCACGGTCCCGGCCGCCGCGACGCGCGCCTGGACGCCCGTCTGCCCGCTCGACCGGCTGGAGCCAGAACGGGGCGTCGCGGCACTGGTCGACGGCGTGCAGGTGGCCCTCTTCCGCACCGCCGACGGGCTGTTCGCCCTCGACAACCTCGACCCGGTCGGCCGGGCGTACGTGCTGTCGAGGGGCATCGTCGGCAGCCGGGGCGGGGTCCCGACGGTCGCCTCGCCGCTGCACAAGCAGGCGTACGACCTGCGCACCGGGGTCTGCCTGGACCTGCCCGGGGTCGCCGTGCCCCGGCACGAGGTGCGCTGCCGGAACGGGCTGGTCGAGGTGCGGCTGCGACAGGAGGGGTGAATGCGCGACGAACTGGCCGGCTTCACCATCGGGGTGACCGCCGACCGCCGGCGGGACGAACTCGCCGCGCTGCTCCAGCGGCGGGGCGCCCGGGTGGTGATCGCCCCGGCCCTGCGGATCGTGCCGCTGGCCGACGACACCGACCTGCGCGAGGCCACCCGGGCCTGCCTGGACCGGCCACCCGACATCCTGATGGCCAACACCGGCATCGGGATGCGCGGCTGGCTGGAGGCCGCCGAGGGCTGGGGGCTGGCCGAGCCGCTGCGCGGCGTCCTCGCCGACGCGTACGTGGTGGCCCGGGGCCCCAAGGCACGCGGGGCGATCCGCGCCGCCGGCCTGCACGACCAGTGGTCACCGGAATCGGAGAGCTGCGAAGAGGTGGTCGACCACCTGTGCCGGCGCGGCGTCGCCGGGCAGGTGATCGCCATGCAGCTGCACGGCGAGCGGCAGCCGGAGTGCACGATGGCGCTGGAGGCGGCCGGGGCCACCGTGATCGAGGTGCCGGTCTACCGGTGGGCGGCGCCGACCGACCCGGCCCCGCTGCACCGCCTGATCGACCTGGTCGCCGGCCGGCTGGTCGACGCCGTCACGTTCACCTCGGCCCCGGCGGCGGAGGCGCTGCTGCGCGCCGCCGGGGACCGCGGCGACGCGGTGCTGGACGCGTTCCGGCGCGACGTGCTGGCCAGTTGCGTGGGGGCGGTCACCGCGGAGCCGCTGCTGCGGCGCGGGGTGCCGGTCAGCGCGCCGTCCCGGGCGCGGCTGGGCGCCCTGGTCCGGACCATCGTGGACGAGTTGCCGCGCCGCACGGTCACCCTGAAGACGGCCGGCCACCTGCTCACCCTGCGCGGGCACGCCGCCGTGGTCGACGGCGAGCTGCGTCCGCTGGCCCCGGCGCCGATGGCCGTGCTCCGGGCGCTGGCCCACTCCCCCGGCCGGGTGCTGTCCCGGACCGCGCTGTTGCGGACGCTGCCGCGCGGCGCCGACGAGCACGCGGTGGAGATGGCGGTCGCCCGGCTGCGCGCCGGGCTGCGGGCGCCCCGGGTGGTGCAGACCGTCGTCAAGCGCGGCTACCGGCTCCGGATCGACTGACGCGGCGGGGCGGCCCCTGCCGCCCGCACCGGGGCGGCCACGGGCACCGTCCAGCCGTGGACGTTCTCAGCCGACCGGAGCCGGGAAGCCGCGGCCGTGCTCGGACTGGAGGCGGATCATGGCGTGCTCCACGACGGTCACCAGCACCTGCTTGACCGACTCCCGGTGCCGGGCGTCGGTCAACACCAGCGGCACGTCCGGCGAGATGGCCAGCGCCTCCCGGACCTCCTCCAGCTCGTACTGCGGCGCGCCGTCGAACCGGTTCAACGCCACCACGTACGGCAGCCTGCGGTTCTCGAAGTAGTCCAGCGGCGCGAAGGCGTCGGTGATCCGGCGGGTGTCCACGAGGACGGCCGCGCCCACCGCGCCCTTGATGATCTCGTCCCACATGAACCAGAACCGGGTCTGGCCGGGCGTGCCGAAGAGGTACAGGATCAGGTCCTCGGCCATGGTGATCCGGCCGAAGTCCATGGCGACCGTGGTGGTCTGCTTCCCCGGTACCTTGGACGGGTCGTCGATGCCGACCCCGGCCGCGGTCATCACCGCCTCGGTTCTCAGTGGGGTGATCTCCGAGATCGCGCCGACCAGGGTCGTCTTGCCCACGCCGAAGCCGCCCGCGACCACGATCTTCGCGGAGATGATTCCCCGGCTCTGGCGGGCCCCGGCGGGGTCATAGCCTGCGAAGTCCACTTAGCACCCTTCCAAGGATTTCCATCCGCTCCTCGAACCCCTCGGCGGGAGCGGCAGTGTGTAGCGTCAGCAGGCTCTCGGCCACCATGTCGGCGACCAGCACCCGGGTGACGCCCAGCGGCATCCGGGTGTACGCGGCGATCTCGGCCAGCGACTGCGCCCGCCCCTCGCAGACGGTGGCGATGCGGTGCTTGTCGTGCCCCGCGAAGCGGGACTCCGCGGCCTGGGTGGGGGTGGCCGACAGGACCGCCTCCAGGGCGATGTCCAGCTGCGCCTCGGTCCGACCGCGAGTGACCGCGTACGGCCGTACCAGCGCGCCACGCGGGTCCACGCGCCGTTGGTCCATCCGCGATCACCTCCTCTCCTCGGCCGGGGCCTCTGGGCACCGGTCTCCTCATCCCTCGCCGACGCGGAGCCCGCGTCGCAACCCTGCTACGACCGCACGGCGTCCCGGGGCAGCGGCACCAGCGCCGCGCCGACCCGCTCGACCAGGAGCGCCATCTCGTAACCCACCTGCCCGACGTCGCAGCTGCGGGCCGCCAGCACCGCCATCGACGAGCCGTCGCTGATCGACATCAGGAAGAGGTAGCCGCTGTCCATCTCGATGACCGTCTGCAGCACACCGCCGGCGCTGAACATCCGGGCGGCGCCCTCGGTCAGGCTGACCACACCCGAGGTGATCGCCGCGAGCTGGTCCGCCCGGTCCGCGGGCAGGTCCCGCGAGGAGGCGAGCAGCAGCCCGTCGGCGGACACCGCCACCACGTGGGCGATGCCCGCCACGCTGTCGGCGAAGTTGGTGAGCAACCAACTCATGTCCTGCATGGCCGCTGGCCTGTTCATCGACTCGTCTCCTTGGTCGAGGTGCTGTTCTGGTCCGTTCCGGCCGCCCGGCCGCGCTGCACGCCGCGGTGGTAGGCCGACAACAGACCCCGTACTTCGTCGGGGGTGCGCCGGCTGCGGTCGCGGTTGCCCTGGGGCTCGATCCCGCCGGGCACGAGCTGCGCCTGCGGCACCCGCTTGGGCAGGCCGGAGCGGGTGGTGCCGGCGGCCGCCGGCTCCGCGGCCCGGCTGGCCCGGGACCAGCCCTCGTCGGCCGCCGTCCGCCAGGCGTCCGCGTCCGCCGCGGGCGCCGCCGGCGGCGTATGAAAGCTCGTCGTGCCGACCAGTCTGCCTGAGCGGACCTGTATACGTCGAGTGGTGTCACCTCCACTCCCTGCAAATTAAAGTTCGCAGAGT
>NZ_JBFAAF010000085.1:0-27885 GCF_040639595.1 Micromonospora sp. NPDC023814 | reverse complement strand
CGCTCGGCCATGCCTATACAGGCGTTTCCCGCCCGTAGCCAACCGATTCAGGCGTCACGAACGGTGCTCAGGGTGTTACGCGGAAAGGCTCAGTGAACTCTTTGTGGCGTGCCATTTCCACGCCTTGATCCCAGGTGAGGGTGCGAGCCAGGTGCGCGGGCAGGCTGGACATCGCTTCGATGAGGGCATCGCGGACACGTTCGGCGCTGTGGCCGTCGGGGAGATGTAGCAGCATCACGTACCGGGTGGTGCGCTCGACGAGACTGGCGATGGCAGAGCGGTTGTTTGTTCCCTGAATGAGGTCGCCTTCCCAGTGGCCTGGCTCGGCGCGGTCGGCGGCCGCGGCCGGCCGGTGACTGATCAGCGTGCCGGCGTCGATGAACCGGGTGGCTCGCTGATCGGCCCGCCGTCTCGGTTTGCGGCGGATACGACCAGTGCGCAACGACCGCGTCAGTCCGCGCTGGAGTCCACCATGTCCGTGGTAGAGCGACTGGTAGATGGTCTCCGGTCGACCTGCTCACCGGCCACGCACCCACCCTCGCCGAGGCGATGGAACGCATCGGGCGCCTGGCGTACGCAATCCTCGACGGCACGCTGATCCGCACTGACCGGCTCTCCGGCGAGCAAGATCGACGCCACTACGCGGGCAAGCACCGCTGTCACGGCGTCAACGCCCAGGTCATCGCGGATGCCGCCGGCCGGCTGGCCTGGATCTCACCCGCACTGCCCGGCTCGACCCACGACCTGACCGCCGCCCGCCACCACGGCATCATCAACGCCCTCACCGACGCCCGGTCATGACCTTCGCAGACAAGGGTTATCGCAGTGCCCGCGGCACGGTCGTCGTCCCGTTCTACGGCCGCAACCTGCCCGAGCCCATGCGTGAGGTCAACCGCTCACACGCCAAGATCCGCGCCATCGGCGAACGCGCCATCTGGTGGACAACACCGAGGTCCTCTACGCCGGCAAGGACACGGTGGAGGCGACGCGCGGCCCGTGGGTCTTCGACCACCCCTTCTACCGGATCCGCAACCTGACGGCGGGTGGCGACTGGCCGGGCCCGCCCGACGCGTCGACGCCGTTCCCGTCCCGCATGCTCGTGGGCTACGTCCGCGTCTAGCAGTGGCCGGCGGCGGGCCGGGCGGGCGGGCCGGTCCCGGCTGGCACGCTCGACATGACTTGACAAGAAAGTTAACTAATAGGCGCCCTTCTATGAGGGAGCGCTCTCTTCCCCGTCTCATGCCGGTCCCGCACCCGTCGGACCCGGCCGGAAGGAGATCGATGAACAAGCTCCTCGGGCTGCTCGCCACCGGGATCCTCGCCGCCGGCCTGGCCGCCCCACCCACCGCCGCGACGGCGCAACCACCACGCACCGCCGGCGCCGCCGATGCGACCGGTCTCACCCCCGGC
The DNA here is from genome assembly GCF_040639595.1 of Micromonospora sp. NPDC023814. Lineage (NCBI taxonomy): Bacteria > Bacillati > Actinomycetota > Actinomycetes > Micromonosporales > Micromonosporaceae > Micromonospora > Micromonospora sp. NPDC023814. The sequence goes on along the minus strand of NZ_JBFAAF010000085.1, from coordinate 26,475 downwards.
ATGGCCGAGGCCATGCGCCGGGATCTCGGGCTCACCGACCGTGAGGTGGCCGCCCGGCTCCGGGTCGAGGCCGGGGCGACGGTGATCGACCGGCGGCTGCGGGCCCGGCTGGGCGCGCGGTACGCCGGTGCCTGGCTGACCGACGACCGCCGGCTAACCGTGGCGATCACCGACCCGGCGGCCGCCGCCACCGTCCGCGCCGAAGGCGCCGAGCCCCGGCTGGTCAGCCACAGCCTGACCACACTCGCCGCCGCCCGGGCCACCCTCGACCGGTACGCGGCGCGCCACCGGCCGGCCACCGCCGTGCGGGGCTGGTACGCCGATACCGTCGGCAACTCCGTCGTCGTGCTGGTCGAGCCGGGCCACACGGCGGCGGCCGCGTCCTTCGTGGCGGCCAGCGGAGCACCCCGCGCCCTGGTCCGCTACGTGACCGAGGCGAACGTGCCCCGACCCGTGTACGACATCCGCGGCGGCGACCAGTTCGTGATCAACGGAAACGTGCTCTGCTCGGTGGGCTTCGCCGTCGCGGGCGGATTCGTCACCGCCGGGCACTGCGGCGGCGCGGGCAGTTCCACCCTCGGCTACAACAACGTGGCCCAGGGCACCTTCGCCGGCTCGTCCTTCCCCGGCAACGACTACGCGTGGGTACGCACGAACAGCAACTGGACCCCGCGACCGTGGGTCAACAACTACGCCGGCGGCAACGCGCCCGTGGCCGGCTCGCGGGACGCGGTGATCGGCAGCTCGGTGTGCCGCTCGGGCCGGACCACCGGCTGGCGTTGCGGCACGATCCTCGGCCGGGACGAGACCGTCAACTACGCGCAGGGCGCGGTCTACGGGTTGACCCGCAGCAACGCCTGCGCCGAACCCGGCGACTCCGGCGGGTCCTGGCTCTCCGGCGACCAGGCCCAGGGCGTCACCTCCGGCGGCACCGGCAACTGCACGAACGGCGGCATCATGTGGTTCCAGCCGGTCAACGAGATCCTCGGCGTCTACGGGCTGTCGCTGACCACGACCGGCGGCGTGACGCGGATCATCAGCAACTGGAACAACCGCTGCATCGACGTGCCGTCCTCCAACTTCTCCGACGGCGTACTGCTGCAGACCTGGACCTGCAACGGCACCCTGGCGCAGAGCTGGACCTTCACCGGCGGCACGCTGCGTACCCAGAACAACCTGTGCATGGACGTCGCCTGGGGCTCCCGCGACAACGGCGCGGTCATCCAGATCGCCTGGTGCAACGGCACCGGAGCCCAGCAGTTCGTGTTCTCCGCCGCCGGAGACCTGGTCAATCCACAGGCCAACAAGTGCGTCGACATCAAGGACTGGAACAACTCCGACGGCGCCCGCCTGCAACTCTGGGACTGCGCGGGCACGGCCAACCAGAAGTGGCGCACCGGCTGAGGCCGGGTCGCGGACCAGACCCGGCGGCGTTCGCCGCCGGGCCAACCGCAACCGTGCCCGCCGGCCTCCACAGGCGAGCGGAACCACGCCGGCTGCCGCGATCGGCGATGCCCCGAAGCCCACACACCCCACCTGCCACCACCCGAGCCGATCACTCCAAGAGCGCTCTCTCTCCCGTCCCGTTCCCCTGGAGGTGGTATCCATGCGTCTTCGAAGAAAGCTGCTCGCCGTCGCGTCCGCCCTGCTCGCCGGCGTCGCAGGCACCGTCGCCGCCACCCCGGCCCGCGCGGTCGGTCCGGCGCTGCTGCCCGTCACCGTCACCAACACCACCGGCCGCGCGGACCCGGTCTACCTGTACGTCATCGGCACCCAGTTGGCCACTGGCCGGCTCGGCTACGTCACCTCCGGCGGCACCTTCGTCCCCTGGACCGGCGGGCAGATCCCGCCCTCCCCCGCGCCAGACGCCTCCATCCCCGGCCCCGGCAACGGCGGCAGCACCACCATCCAGTTCCCGCGCGGCTTCTCCGGACGGGTCTACTTCGCGCTCGGGCAGAAGCTGAAGTTCTTCCTCACCCCGGACGGGCTGGTGCAACCCGCCCCGTGGGCGGCCGGCGACGCCAACCGGGACATCCTCTTCGACTGGAGCGAATTCACCTACAACGACGCCGGGCTGTGGCTGAACAGCTCCCAGGTGGACATGTTCGCGGTGCCGCAGGCAGTGACCGTGACCGGCGCCAACGGTGTCACCAAGCGGACCGGCGACCTGTTGGCCAACGGGCGTACCGCCGTCATCGACGGGATCCGGTCCCAGCCGGGCTGGGCCAACACCCTGCACACCCGGTCGGACGGGACCGTGCTGCGGGTCCTGGCCCCCGGCAAGGCCGCCGGCGCCGGCCTGCTCAGCCCCACCTACCTGGACTCCTATATCGCCACCGCGTGGAACGCGTACACCACGAAGACGCTGACCGTGGTCCCCTTCGCCAACCAGCCGAGCATCCGGTACTACGGGCGGACCTCGGGCAACACCATGACCTTCACCAACGGCAGAGGTCAGGTTGTCGCCTCCTTCAACCGGCCCTCCTCGGCAAGCGTCTGGGGCTGCGACGGCGACCTGCCCGCGCCGAACGACCAGGTGGTCGGGCCAATCTCGCGTACGCTCTGCGCCGCGCTGAACCGGGGCACGCTCGGCACGATCGACACCCAGCCCAGCACCAACGCCGCCGACTTCTACCGCAACAACCCGACCAACCAGTACGCCCGGCTGATCCACGCCAACATGGCCGACGGCAAGGCGTACGCGTTCGCCTTCGACGACGTCGGCGGCTTCGAGTCCCTGGTCCACGACGGCGACCCGCGCGCGGCCGGACTGATCCTGAGCCCGTTCGCCGGCGGCGGCAATCCCGGCACCGGGGTTGCCGTGGTCAGCAACTGGAACAACAAGTGCATCGACGTGCCGAGTTCGAACTTCGTCGACCGCGCCCAGCTGCAGATGTGGCCCTGCAACGGCACCAACGCGCAGAAGTGGACGTTCACCGGCACGGCCCTGCAGAGCCAGAACAACAAGTGCATGGACGTCGACGCCGGGTCCACCGCCAACGGCGCGGTCGTCCAGCTCTACACCTGCAACGGCACCGGCGCCCAGCAGTTCACCCTCAACGCGGCCGGGGACCTGGTCAACCTCCAGGCCAACAAGTGCGTCGACATCAAGGACTGGAACGGCAGCGACGGCGCGAAGCTCCAGATCTGGGACTGCGCGGGCACGGCCAACCAGAAGTGGCACAAGGACTGACACCCCGACAGCCACCACCGCCGGCGGCCGGCCGGGTCCGGTAGGTGACCCGGCCGGCGCAGTGGCTCAGCAGCGGGGCACGTTCGGGATGTAGCCGTCGTATCCGGTATAGACGTAGGCGTCGGACACGTAGCGGTTGGTGCCGATCCGGTTCCAGATGCTGCTCGTGCCGTACGTCCCGGTCACCGTGGTGCCGACCGCCTGGCAGTAGATCGAGACGGTACCTTGACATCGAGCCAGATATTGCCGGCCCGGGCGGCCTTGCGCTCCGCCGCCGTGTCGTTGGCGCGCCAGAAGGACGACGCCTGACGCTTCGACACCCGCGCCCCGAGGGAGTGGACGCTCTCCAACCGGTTCCCGGCCTTGGCCGTGGGAGGACCTTTCGGCCCGGCCCGGCCCGGCCGGCGCGGTTGTCGAGCAGGAGCGGCAGCGCGTCGGTCTTCGCGTCGTCGTAGCCGCTCTCGACGAGGCCCTCGACATCGAAGAGCGCCAGGTCCACGGCGTTGCTCGTGACGGCCTCGTTGGCCGCGACCGGCACGACGTAGGTCGCCTTGTCGGTGTGGGTCACCTCTGCGGTGCCACGGGACGGCCCGGTCGGGTCGAGGCTGATCGCCGGGTGGTCGTCGCCAGGCCGGGTCGTCAGGGTGACGACGTCACCGGTGACCAGCGTCAACCGGTGCTGCGTGACGTCCTGCTTCCCCGACGGGTTGCTCGCCGCCGGGGCCGATGCGCTCGTACTCCAAGCTGGCGATGATCTCGGCAGCACACACCCAGACAGTCACCCGGCCCTCCGGGTCCACCCCGGCAAACGATGCATCTCGATTCCTGGTTGTGCTACACTCCAATGCGGGTTCGGCGAAAGACAAGCCGCCGTGCGTGCGCTTGCAGGGCTTTCGCGCTCGGACGGCTGCCCGCGTCGGGTACGCCAGCGACCAGTCCTGCTGCGCCAGTTGCTACCGGCCTCGGCCAGACCCCGGCTACCCGGGTAGCCGATGGTCAGCAGCGTGATGAGAAACCATGCCTGGTTGGCGCGAACGATGTCCACCCGACAGAACTCCAACAGTGTGCTGCGGGCGCACGACGGATGGCGACGCCAGGTATGGTGCGGTGTGTGTCGCCGGGCGGTCGCCCGCGATCCAGGCACCGCCACCGGGTGCCAGCGCGAACGCGCGCCTGTCACGAAGACGGCGTGGCAAGAATTGCCCGCGACCCAAGGCACTCCTCTCCCGAAGATTCGGACTCCTGCATGATTCTGAACGGCAATGATCGTCCGGCGTTGTTTCTCGCCATGCCGGCCGCCGACGGGCTCGACGACCCGGGCATGACTTTCGACGGCAGCGAGGAGGCGATGCGGCGACTACGCCATCCGTTCGCGGTGAACCCGGCCCGTCCATCGCTGCAGCCGACGGCAACTGGGGGCGACAACCCGGAGCAGCGCGTCTGATCCCGCAGATCGGAGGACACGTGCGCTCCAGTCGTTGATCATGGGGCGTGTGGTGGCCCTGCATTGGCTCGCCGTGATCCTCGCGATTGCCACCGGCGTCCTTGTCTCCGGAATCGTCGGCGGTCTGGTGGCCGTACCGCTGCTCGCCGTGTTCAATACCGCCGGCCGATACCTGGCCCATCGTCCCGGAGGCGAGCAGACTCCCGACCGGACGCCCGCCGGGCACCCAGCCCACCGTCGACTGGCATACCGGGATCGAGAAGCGACCGACCGGGCCGATCAGCGCGGCGATCCGGCCGCGCCGCCACCGGCGGACACCTGCGGGGACCGGGCCGACGAGGTACGTGGGGACCATCGACGACCAGCGCCCCGCTCACGCTGTCGAGGAACACTGACGGCCGGGTAGAGCCGCCTCGGCAACCTGTTATCGAGGCGGCGTGGCCGCGTCAGCGAACGGTGACGTCCGTTCGCGGTTCGCGGGATCCGATGTGGTGCAGGTGGCGTAGTGCCTCTGCCCAGGAGCGGCCCAGGGTGGTTTCGTGGTAGTCGATGTCGCGCTCGGCGCAGAACCGCCGGATCAATGGCCGGGCATGGCGCAGGTTGGGACACGGCATGCTGGGGAACAGGTGGTGTTCGATCTGGTAGTTCAGGCCGCCGAGCGCGGTGTCGACGAACAGCCCGCCGCACACGTTGCGGGAGGTGAGGATCTGCCGCCGCAGGTAGTCGACGGTGTCCTCGGCGCCGAGGATGGGCATGCCCTTGTGGTTGGGGGCGAAGGAGCAGCCGAGGTAGAGACCGAGCACGGGGCTTGACCCCTGGTCCTGGACACGGGTTTATGCGGCCGGGGTCAGCGTAGCTGGCGCTGGCCGGGTGTTCTTTTCGTAGGTGATCGGTGGCTGCTGTCCGAGCCGGGAGTGGCGGCGGATGGTGTTGTAGCGGTGTAGCCACCGGAAGGCGGTGAGTCGTGCTTCGCGTTCGTCGGTGAAGGCGCGGCGGCCTTGCAGGGTTTCGCGTTTGAAGGTGGCGTTGAACGACTCGGCTGCGGCGTTGTCGGCGGAGCTACCGACCGCGCTCATGGATTGCCGGACCCGGCTGCGGTGCAGGCCTTGGCGAAGGCCCGAGAGGGTGTATTGGGCCTCCGTGGTCGGTGCGCATGATCGCCCCGTCGAGGCTGCCTCGGGTGCGCTTCGCTGCGTGGAGGGCGTCGATGACCAGGTCGGTGCGCATGTGGTCGGCGATCGCCCAGCCGGCGAGGCGCCGGGAGTGCAGGTCGAGGACGGTGGCCAGGTAGAGAAACCCGCGGTCCCCGACCGGCAGGTAGGTGATGTCGCCGACGTAGCGCTGGTTCGGCGCCGGGACGGTGAAGTCCCGGCCGATCAGATCCGGGCCTTTCGCCGCAGCCGGGTCCGGCACCGTCGTACGAGTGCGCCGGCGCAGTCGCAGCCCTTGCACGCCGAAGCGGCGCATCACCCGCGCGACCCGCTTACGGTTGACCGCCAGACCGGCATCACGCAGCTCGGCGGTGATCCGAGGTGCTCCGTAGGTGCCGTCGTGAGCCGTGTGCACCGCCCGGATCCGACCCACCAGAGCCGCATCCGCAGCCTCCCGCGCGGCCCGCGCTTCGGCGCCCGAGCGCCAGTAGTAGAAGCTCGAGCGGGACACCCCGAGGGTCTGACACAACCGCTTCACGCCGTAGCGCTGCTGATGGTCGGCGACGAACTGGAAGTGGTTCACCAGCGCGTCTCCCCGGCGAAATACCGGGCCGCCTTCCGCAGAATGTCCCGTTCCTCCTCCAACTCCCGGACCCGCCGCCGCAACGCGGCGTTCTCGTCCTCCACCGAGCCGGCTGCCGGCGCCCCGCCGGCCCGGCCGCCGCGCCCCGACGCTGATCATCGGCGCGGACCCAACTGCGCAACGTCTCCCGATTGACCCCGAGATCGTCAGCGACCTGCGCGATCGTCGCTTGGCGCGAGGCCTGCCCGACTCGGATGCCACCGCTGGCTGATGCTGAAGGGCAGAGGGGGACGATCGTGCCAGCGCTCAGGGCGATGCGTTCGGCGGCGATGCTGAGCAAGGGTCCGGCCGTTGACGGGGTTCAGGGGCGCGTGGTGGCGGGCTCGTGCGTGGTGGCGGAGGTGCGGGGTCGTACGGTGCGCTCGGCGATGGCGATGATGGTACGACGCGGGACCAGGCGGGGTAGGCGGGTGACGAGGGCGTTGGCGTGTCCGTCGACGACGCTGGGAACGCCGCGGTCGAGGGCGTGAAGTGCGGTGGCGACGACCTGTTCGGGGGTGCGTCGTTTTCCGGCGCTGGCTTCTTCGGCGCCGACGACGTCAAAGAACGGGGTCTCGGTGGCGCCGGGGCAAACGGCCAGCACGCGGACTCCGGTGGGTCGGGTCTCGGCCCACAGTGCTTCGGTGAATGACAGCACGAATGCTTTGGTCGCGCCGTAGACGGCCATGTGGGGCACGGGTTGGAACGCCGCAGTGCTGGCGACGTTGATGATGCTGCCGCGCCTGCGGGCGGTCATGGCCGGTAGGAACGTCGTGGTGAGGTCGAGTACGGCGGTGACGTTGAGCTGCACCTGTTCGTGCAGCCGGCCCGGGTCGGCCGCGTCGACGTCGCCGTGGGTTGCAAACCCGGCGTTGTTGACCAGGATGTCGACGGTGCGGCCCAGCTGGCTGACCTGCTCGGCAAGGTGGGCGACGGCGCCGGGCCGGGCAAGGTCGGTCGGCAGCACATCGACGCGCACCCCGTGGGTCGCTTGCAGGTCTTCGGCGAGCGTCTGCAGCTTGTCGCGGCTGCGCGCGACCAGGATGAGGTGGGCGCCGCGGGCGGCGAGCTCACGGGCGAACGCGGCTCCGATGCCGGTGCTGGCTCCGGTGACAAGTGCGGTCTGGTCGGTGAATCGCATGAGGGGGTCCTTTCCGGAGCGGGGATCGCTCGGTGGTGGTCGGTCGGGTGCTCAGGACGGTGGCTCGGCGTCGTCCGGGGAGGGTGCCAGCAGCGCTTGTTCGACCAGGGCCAGCAGGGTGTGCGCCCGGTTCTGGAAAGCCGTAGCCCGCTGCGCCGGGTCGCCGGCCTCTGTCAGGATGTCGGTGATGGTCTTGAGTCCGTCAAAGGCGCCGACGAGCACGGCCGCCACGGCGTGCGGGTCGAGGCCGGTGCGCAGTTCCCCCTCGGCTTGCCCGCGCCGCACGATGTCGGCGACGAGAGCGACCCAGTCCGCCATCGGTTTGCCGACCTCGGCCGCGACGTCGGCGTCGGCGGCGAGTTCCTTGGTCAGCCTGGTGATGCTCCAGGCGCCGGGATCGTCCTCGATGAGGCGCAGCATGGCCGGGACGAGGGCGCGCAGCTGCGCTGCGGCGGTCGGCTCGCTCATCACGTCCTGGTGGACCCGGCTCAGCCAGCGAGCTTGCTGGTCGGCGAGCACGGCGAGAGCCAGGTCGGACTTGGACCGGAAGTAGAAGTAGAACGCTCCCTTGGTCAGCCCGGAGGCGGTGATCAAGTCGGCCATGGTGGTGGCGGTGTAGCCGCCCTCGGCGAAGACCCGGGCCGCGGTGGTCAACAGGAACGCCCGGGTCTGCTCGCCTTTGGCCGTCGCCGGCGTCATCGCCACCGCCGCGGCGGCTTTGGAGGTTGATCTCACCTACCCATATTAAACCAACCATGCGGTATGTCAACCGGGAGGGGCGCAGTGGTGGGCACTTGCCGTGATCTTGGCAATCGAACACTCACACGCGTGGGTAGGGGTGCGTTGGTGGAGGTCTTCACGCTCTGGGTGTCGATGACGGCGGCCGTGGGCTGTGTGGCGCGTCCGGCCTTGGTGCGGGCCAGGCCGGTGAGCTGGTAGTTGAGCTGGGTGAAGATGTCGTCGGTGGTCCAGGCGGTGAAGTAGCCGTAGACGGTCTGCCAGGGTGGGAAGTCGTGGGGCAGGTAGCGCCAGGCGATGCCGGTGCGGTTGACGTAGAGGATCGCGTTGAAGATTTCCCGCAGGTCGTGGCTGGCGGCGCGTCCGCCGACACCGGCGTCGGTGCGGGCCTGCCGCCAGGCGGTCAACCGTGGTGCGATCAGCGCCCAGCGGGCGTCGGACAGGTCGGAGGGGTAGGCAGGTCGCTCGGCCATGCCGCAGGTCTACTGTGGACGACGCGTGGTGGATCGCACATGCAGTCCGACCATCCCGGCGCTTTCTGAACCAGACACGTTCCGCGGAACGAAGCTGACATATCGATGCGGCATCAGTTGCGACAAATGGTGACGGTATCCGCAACAAGGCCACTCTGCTGAGCCGGCATTCGCTTGACCGAATCCGGCCAAGCATGAATAGACAAGATCAAAACGCCCAGTAACCCAGCACGACCGAAGGCCCAACCCTGTCTGTATACCTTGTCGCCGGTGTCGCCGCATCCACCACCCCGGCCACCCTCGATGCTCACCTGCCCACCGCCCGGCCACGGCACTACCCGTCCGACACCAGCGACGCCGAGTGGGCTGTCCTCGCCCCGTACGTCCCGGCCGACACCGGACGTGGCCGGCCGATCATCTACCCCCGCCGCGACATCGTCGACGCGATCCGCTACCTCGACCGCACCGGCTGCCAGTGGGACGCGCTACCGGCCGACTTCCCCCACCACAAGCTGGTCTACCACTACTTCAAGACCTGGACCGCCGACGGAACGCTGCACCGCATGCACAACAGCCTGCGTGAACAGGTCCGCCATCGGGTCGAGGACCGCGACCGGCAGTCGACGGCCGCGCTGGTCGACTCCCAGTCGGTACGCGGCGCGGAGACCGTCGGGCGGGCCAGCCGCGGCTACGACGCGGGGAAGAAGGTCAACGGCCGTAAACGGCACATCGCCGTGGACACCTGCGGCCTGCTCCTCGCGATCCTCATCACCGGCGCCAACGTGCAGGACCGCGACGGCGCCCGCCCCCTCCTTCAGGCGTTACACGCCTGCTTCCCCGGCATCCGCCTGGTCTGGGCCGACAGCGGCTACGCCGGCAGGCTCGTCGACTGGGCCGCCACCCACCTCGCCCTGACCGTGCGGATCGTCGCCAAACTCGCCGGGCAGACCACCTTCGTGGTCCTCCACCGCAGCGGTCGAACGCACCTTCTCGTGGATCAACCGGTGCCGACGCACCGTCCGCGACTACGAACGGCTACCCGAGCACCACGCCGCGATGGTCCAATGGGCCATGATCATCGTCATGGCCCGCCGCCTCGCCCGTAACAACACACCTGAAACCCTTATTTACCAGGCTCTAAGGGTGCATTGCGCGGATTGCGGCCGAGCGCCACCGGGACCCGCTGTCGGCGTGACATGGAGCCGGTAGGCGGGGGTAGCGCCCGTGCCGCCTCCACGGGCCTGACCGACGAGGGGAGAAGGGATGACGAGCGGGGAACATTGCCTGGGCGGGCTGGGCGGCAAGGCCGGTCAGGCCCGGGACGCAGCCGTCGGCGTCGGCCACGACGCGGCACGGGCCGGTGGCCAGGTGTCGCACCAGGTTGTGGAACAGCGCGGGGAGGTGACCCCCGAGACCCGCCGACAGGCGCGCAACCTCGTCGAGGAGGCCACGACGCAGGCACGGGTGCAACCCCCAGCCCCACGCGCTCAGATCGCGGCGGGTGGCAGCTCTGCTACCCGGCCCAGCATCTGCATGATGCCGGTCATGTCGAGGACCCGGCGGACCTGCCCAGCGGCGTTGACCAGGGTAAGGTCCACTCCCCGGCTGGCCGCGTGGTGCGCGCCGACCAGGGTGCTGATCACGGTGGAGTCGATGAAGGTCAACCCCGCCAGGTCCACCTCCACCGTCCCGACCTGGGCGATCGTATCGTGCAGCAGGTCGTCGAGCCGGTCGGCGCCCGACATGTCGATCTCACCGGACAGCGCCACGACACTACAATCGGCACCGGCGTCGACACGCCAGTGCCAGGTCTGCTCCGGGACCACTGTCACCGTCCCAACACGAAGTCCTCCAGCCCGTGGCCCACCAGACCTGCCGAACGAGCTGCTGCGGCGACCGCGTGACGCAGCGCGGTCACCCGTGCAGCGGTGATCTCTTTCCGACAACGCCACTTCGTCGGCGGCATGAAAGGTGTTCCACCCGGCACCCACGTCGCCCGTTCCACCGCTGCCCATGGTCGGAAGCTACATGCCGCCGATCCGCCGCGCCCGGGCACGGCGGCTGGCGTCCGATGGCGGCACCTCGGACTGCCGGTCTCGCACAGCATCCCGGCCGCCGGCCGGGATGTGAAGAGGTGCGACGAGCGGGAGTACGGGCTGCCGGGACCGAGGCGGGGACGGGGACCTTCGCTCTGGCGGGCCGGCCGGCTCACCGCCCGCCGACGACCTCACACGAGAGCGGGCCGGCCGGTCCTGCCGCTGCGGCCCACGCTACTGCTTCTCGTTCCGCCGGAGGGCTTCCTCGAGTTGGTCTTCCAAGATGATGATCCGGCAGGCGGCCTCCAGGGCGGTGCCCTGGTCGACCATTTCCCGGGCCCGGGCTGCCAGGCGCAGTTGGTAGCGGGAGTAACGGCGGTGCCCGCCGGTAGAGCGGTGCGGATTGATCAATTTCGCCTCGTCCAGGCGGCGCAGGAAGTCCTGCGTGGTGCTGAGCATCTCCGCGGCCTGGCCGATGGTGTAGGCCGGGTAGTTCTCGTCGCCGAACATGTCATCGGGGTTTTGCCCCATGTCACCTCCACGTCGAGGGCCCCGGCGCGTAAGCGCCGGGGCCCAGGGTTACGGGTCAGAACACCATCTGCCGACAGGAACGTCGGCTTGTCGTATCCGCACCAGCCGCAACTGACGGCTTCGGGGTGCGAGGATCGCATAAGCGTGACCGGAGACCACCTCTCGTTCGATGGAAACTGCGGTGTCCGCCCGGCCTGACATGACGGCCGACGGCGGGCGATCCAACGGTGTACGGCCCTCCCTTTCCTCTGCTACTTCTTTCCCTTGCTGTCGTACGGTCCACCGGTGCCGGAGCCCACGCGACTTCATGGCCCCTACACGTACGGCGAACATCAGGTGAAGCCCCAAAAGAGCCTTGGCCCCACCTGCACCCCGGCGCGTATCACGCCGGGACTGACGTGCTCCTACTGCTTCTCGGGAGGGAACGGTGAAGAATGTTCCTCTCCTCGCCGCCCGTCGTGACCTCACGGCCGGGCGGTCCGTCTGCGTCTTGACGGATCTTTCCTCTCGACTCAAAGAAGAGTATTCCACACCACAGAAGATGTCTAGTCGTTCCAGCCTAGATTTTCTGGCCGCCGGTCATCAGAGTGACTGGCCCGTAGCGCAAGCATGGCGAGAGCCGTGGCGACAACGACCCGACGCCGATGCCGCCTACCAGCCGATGAACACCGCCGCACCGTCGAGGAGGAACCCGGGCCGGCCGCGTTGGTCGCGCTCACCGCCCACGACGCAGCACTCCGGAGGCCCTCGCCGGCGGGTACGGCCCACGCATTCCTCGCCATCGCCGTGTTCTTGTCGGCGTCGCCGCGACGGCCATGCTCCCGCCCACGTTCCTGGGGCTCGGGCATCGGGGCTGGCGACGATCACCACACCCGGCCATGGACAGCCGGGCCGTGATCGAACAGGCCAAGGACATCGCCATGGGCGAGTGCCAGTGTACTGACTAACTCCCGACGCAAGGGCCAGCGAACCTGCACACTCCTGCTTGCCGGCTTCGACCCGCACCGCACTGCGGCCAGGTCGTGGCTCCGTACATGGGAGGGCCTGCCGGAACGTTCAAGCCGCAAATCGTGCGCAAGCGGCAGCGGCGCCTGTCTGGGGTCGACGAGGTCGTGCTGTCCCTGTATGCATACATGGCGTGCTTCTCGACGAAGGCGGTTGCCGAGGACCGCAGCGTGCTCACAGATGGCCCCCCTGAGCCTTTTCCAAGCTGGTCATGCAGCTCAGGGACGGTGTTGGCGGGCCGAGGATCGATGAAGACGAGGCTCCAGGTAAGACAGCAGTCGACCAAGATCAGATGCCCCGACCGGGAGCCTCACCTGTGCTGTCTTACCCGTCCACGATCTCGTTGTCCAGCCGGACCTTGAACCATCTCGCCGACCGCATCCGCAGCCGCCGCAAGCAGCATCGATCCCGCTGGCGGCGCCTCGATCCGGGACGGCAGGCACTACTCGTTCACGCTCATCTGCGTAACGGCGACACCTACACCCGTCTGGCCGCCGGATTCGCCGTCGGAGTGGCCACCGCCTGGCGCTACGTGCAGGAAGCGGTCGCGCTGCTCGCGGCATCGGCCGACGACCTGGCCGCGGCGATGCAGCGGATCCGGCTGCTGGCGTACGCGATCCTGGACGGCACGCTGATCCCGATCGACCGCGTCGCCGACCAGAATCCCTACTACTCGGGAAAGCACCAGCGACACGGGGTGAACGTGCAGGTCATCGCCGATGCGGCTGGCCGGCTCGTCTGGGCCTCGCCGACACTGCCGGGCGCGGTCCACGACCTGACCGCAGCCCTCACCCACGGCATCATCGAAGCGCTGACCAACGCGAACGTGATGACGTTCGCGGACAAGGGTCATCAAGGTGCCCGTGGCAGCGTCCGCACCCCATTCAAGCGGCACCGCTACCGGCCGAAGCTGTCACGCCGACAGAAAGCCGTGAACCGTGCGCACGCCAAGATCCGCGCCCGTGGTGAACGAGCCATCGCCACCCACCCAGGTGAGCGTGATGTGCCGCAGCCAGTGGGTGGAGATGCCGTGTGTGGCGACCCAGGGCAGGCGTTCGCCGATGCGTTTCCACAGGTGGTCGTAGCGGCGGCTGCTGACCGGCAGGCCGTTGCGGTAGCGCAGTAGCCGGTCGATGGGCAGGGCGGCACCGCGGGCCTGGGCGTGTTCGTACAGGTGCTCGGCGAGGTCGAGGGTGACCGGCTGCCACCGCACGACGCCCACCACACGCATGCCGCCGGCCGGCTGCTCAGGCAACGCGCGAACCAGGCGCAGCAGGGTGTCCTTCGCGACCGGAACACCGAGCCTGCGGGCGAGCCGGGCAGCCGGCCGGGCCGCGAGCGCCACCGCGATCTGAGCGAGGATCCGCTGCAGCAGCGGAGTCCGTCGCGCGTGCGGCCGGGTCAGACGCTCCACCTGCTCGACGAACGTCACCACCGGGCAGGTGCCGGACACGCACTTGAACCGGCGCACCACCAACTCGATCACCACTGCACAACCGCCCAGGGCGGCGTCCGCCAACCGGCGAAGGTAGCGGCCGTGCACTCGTCGTGATGGCGTACCGCAGCGTGGACATCGCCCGCGGCGAGCGCGGGATCGCCCCCGCATCCGGATCGAGCCAGGTGACGACTCAACCATGTCGACCACCATGTTGGACAGATGAGGAAGGACTTCCTTCAGGAATCGCGGAGGCACGGCGCAGATGATCACGACCGTCGGCAGCCGTCACAAGATCAGCGACAGACCCCGTTCATCCGTACTTACCTGGGCACGTGAGTCCGTACGCCGACACGCCCGCCGGCCGTCGGGTCGGCGGGCGCCATCGTGGAGGTGGTCATCAGCTGGCGCAGCAGCCGCCGGTCTGGCCGCTGGCCGGGGTGTCGAGGCTGATGAGGCTCAGCGGGGCGGACAGCAGCCCACCGGAGATGCCCGTGGCAAGCCCCTTACCCGCCGGCTCCAGGGCGGGACCGCAGCAACTCTCGGTGCCGGTCGCCTCGGCGGGGTTGCTGTTGCAGACGCCGGTTTCGGGCAGGTCGAGTTGGACGTCGCGGGCGGCGTTCCAGTCGCCGGCGAGGGCGGCGACGACGGAGCGGACCTGTTCGTAGCCGGTGGCCATGAGGAATGTCGGCGCGCGGCCGTAGCTCTTCATGCCGACGGCGTAGTAGCCGGTCTCGGGGTGGGCGAGTTCGTCGACGCCGTGCGGGGGGACGGTGCCGCAGGAGTGCTCGTTCGGGTCGATCAGCGGGGCGAGTGCCCGGGTGGCGCCCATGACCGGGTCCAGGTCGAGCCGCAGTTCGGCGGCGATCGAGTGGTCCGGGCGGAATCCGGTTGCGGCAACGATCCGGTCGACGGTCACCTGCTCCTCGCTACCGTCGGCGTGGCGCACGAGCACCGCGACGCGGCCATCGGTCGGGGTGAGGGCGTGGACGGAGAATCCGGTGAGCAGCCGGATCCGGCCGGCGTCCACGTGCTCACGCAGCCGGGAGCCGAGTGCACCGCGCGCGGGCAGCGCGTCCGCGTCCCCGCCGCCGTAGGTGCGCGCCGGGCTGGCCGCGCGGATCGCCCAGGTCACCTCGGTGCCCGGCTCAGCGGCGGCCAGCTCCGCCAGGGAGAGCAGGGTGTTGGCGGCCGAGTGGCCAGCGCCGACGACCAGGGTGTGGCGGCCGACGAACCGGTCGCGGTCCGTGCCGAGCACGTCTGGCAAGGCGTGTTCCAGGTACGAGGTGGCTTCCTTCTCGCCTCGTGCGGGGAGGCCGGAGGCGCCGAGGATGTTCGGGGTGCCCCAGGTGCCGGATGCGTCGATGACCGCGCGGGCCAGCAGCTCGTTGCCATCGGCGAGGCGGATCAGGAACGGTGTCTGCTCGCGGCCGGCGGTGCGCAGCCGGTCCAGGCCGAGGCGGCTGATCGCCTCGACCCGGGCGCCGTAGCGCAGGTGCGGCTTGAGCTGCGGCAGCTCCGCGAGGGGCTGCAGGTACTCGGCGACGAGGTCGGCGCCGGTGGGCAGTGCCTCGAGGTCGGGGGCGACCCAGCCGGCATCGTCGAGCAGCCGGCGGGCGGCCGGGTCGACGTTGTACCGCCACGGGGAGAACACCCGCACATGCCCCCACTGCCGCACGGCCGCGCCAGCGGTGTCACCGGCCTCCAGAACAAGGAAGGGCAGGCCCCGCTCGTGCAGGTGGGCGGCAGCGGCCAGACCCACCGGGCCCGCGCCGATCACCACGACGGCCAGCTCGTCCAGGACACTCATCAGAAACTCCTCTGCGTTGAAAACTGTCGAATCAAGAAGGTGCAGTAGTGCTGGGGCGGGCGAAGCCGAAGGGGTTCAGATGACGGGACTGCGCCGCTCGAGCAGGACGACGTCGCGCCACCGGCCGTGGTGCCACCCGACCCGCTCGCGGGTGCCGATGACGCGGAATCCGGCCCGCTGGTGCAGGCTGAGGCTGGCGGTGTTCTCGGGGAAGACGCCGGACTGGATGGTCCAGATGCCGGCGGCCTCGGTGGAGGCGATCAGCGCGTCCAGCAGCAGCCGGGCCACGCCACGCCCTTGGGCGGCGGGGTCGACGTAGACGGAGTGCTCGACCACCCCGGCGTAGACCGCCCGGCTCGACGTCGGCGACACCGCCACCCACCCGAGCACGGTGTCGTCCGCGTCGACGGCCACGAGGCGATGATCAGGCAGCTTGCCCGCGTCGAATGCGGTCCAGGTCGGTGCGGTGGTCTCGAAGCTGGCGTCGCCGCCGTCGAGGCCGGCCTGGTAGATGGCGAGGACACGGTCGGCGTCGTCCGAGGTCATCGGGCGGACGGTGATGTCAGCCATCAGCAGGCTCCCTTCGGGTTGGGCGCGGGGCGGCCCATGACGACATCAGCGGCGGAGGGGAAGCAGCCGACGCAGGCGTCGTTGATGCGGTAGTGGCGGGCGGTGCCGACCGGCTCGACGAGCACGAACCGCACCTCGGTGAGGATCTTCAGGTGTTGGGAGACGGTGGACTGGGCCAGGCTGACGGCGGCGACGATCTCGCCGACGCTCATCGGCCGGGCCTGCCGGGCGAGGTACTCGACGATCTGCACCCGGGTCGGGTCCGCCAGGGCCCGGAACCACGAGGCGTAGGTCTGCGCGGTGTCCCGGTCGAGGAGGTCGCCCACCACCAACTCCTTCTATCGTTCATCGCCGATTGACGATGAAAACTAACGGGTGCCGCCGCCGCGAGATGAGCGGTCGCGACAACGAGCCGGGCGATCGCGCCAAGGGTGGCGGGGTCAACCTTGTCGGGGGTGTCGGCGGGGCTGTGGTAGCCGCCCATTCCGGCACCGATCCCAACTGCCGCGAAACCTGCACCGCCGTAGCGGCGGTTGTCGGATGCCACCGGGCCCGCCGTCAGGGGGACGCCGGTGTGCCGGCCGGCCTGGTCGAGCAAGGCCAGGAGGCGGTGGGCGGGGCCGCCGGCCTCAACCGCGGCCGCCCCGTCGAGGCGGCCAGCGCCGTCGACGTTGATGACCAGCGGTGCGGCCCCTGAGGCGCGGAGTTGGGTGGCGTGGTAGGCGGAGCCGAGCGCGCCGACTTCCTCCCCGTCGAGCAGTGCGATGGACAGTCCCGCGCCGGCGGGCAGTGCGGTGGTGAGAATGCGGGCGGCTTCGAGGACCACGGCGACGCCGGTGGCGTTGTCCGAAGCGCCGGGCAGGCGGAGCCCGGGGTGGTCGCCGACGCCGTCGTAGTGGGCGGTCAGGAGCAGGTCGGCACTGTCGGGGACGGGTTGCCGGAGTCGGGCGTGGATGTTGGTGCCGGTGACGTCGTCGCGGCGCAGCGGCGTCGCGCCGGCCAGCCAGCTGTCCTCTGCGATGGCGGCGGTGAGCACGGCGTGGTGGGTGTCCGGGTCGAGGGTCAGCACCGGCAGCGGCCCTGGGTAGGGTCCGGCGAGCATGGTGAACTGCCAGCCCTCGGAGTCGACCGGACGACGGACCAGCAGCCCGGTCGCGCCGCGGGTGTCGCGGTAGGCGTCGAAGAGGCTCATTTCGGCCGGCACGACCAGCCACCGCCCCGCCGGGTCGTCTTTGCCGGCGACGCCGAGAGCGCCGCGTCGAATGTCGGACGTGTCGGCGGAGGCGGGGTGGATCGCGACCTGCCGCCCAAACACCAGCTCCTCTATGCCGCCACGATCGCCCCAGATGATCGTCGGCGCCTCATACACCTGCGGCACGGCGCGGACCGGGAACTCCTCGGTGCGGACGTCGGCACCGAGGGCGATGAGCTGGCCGACGAGCCAGGCGCGGGCCGCCGCCCCGCCGGTCGAGCCGACTCGCCGCCCCGCCATCCGATCGGAGGCGAGGGTGTCGATGGTGGCGGTCATCCGGTCGTCGCTGACCTGGTTGAGCAGGGCAGCGAGGTCGATGGGGGCGGTCATGAGCAGCAGCCCTGCCCGGTGGCGATGGCGTCGGCCTTGGCCTCGGTGCCGCAGCACGAGTCAGCCGCCTGAGCGGCCTGCCGGGTACCGCAGCACGGGTCGCCGCTGGCGGTCGCGCCGGCCGGCGGGAGGATCCCGCCGACGGCCTGGGCGGGGCTGCCGCAGCAGGCGCCGGAGCCGGTGACCTGCAGGGCCGTGGCGGGGTCGCCGGTGAAACCGCCGGCGGTGGGGGTGTTCTCGCTCATGTCGGATCCTCTCCTCAACGCGGGCTGATCAGCGTGTAGACGGCGGCACGGGTGACGTCATAGCGGCGCTCGGCACGCTGCGCGGGGGTGGACACCTGGGCGCAGGAGTCGCAGAACCGGACACCGGGCAGCGGTGTACGCGAGCGGCGGGTAGAGCCGAACATGCTCGTCCTCATTTCCTCGGAACGCCTGTCTTGACATCCGTCGAATCAGAGACTTGCACGCTGATTAGAGAGATGTCAACCTAGAGGCATGTCGAAGCAACAGGCGCCGCTTCCCGTCGTCGACCTCAACGCCGATGCGCCGTGCTGCCCCCCGCTGGCGCAGCGTCGGATTCCGGCTGAGACGGCCGCGGTGCTGGCGCCCGCGTTCAAGGCCCTCGGCGATCCGGTACGGCTGCAGCTGATGTCGATGATCGCCTCCGCCGAGGGCGGAGAGGCGTGCGTGTGCGACTTGACGCCGGCATTTGACCTGACCGGCCCGACGATCTCCCACCACCTGAAGACGCTGCGCGAGGCGGGCCTGGTCGACGCCGAGCGGCGGGGCACGTGGGTTTACTACCGGGCCCGGCCGCAGATCCTGCGCCAGCTCGCCGCCCTACTGTCGATCGAGCCGGCAGCCGCGGCCAAGGCCTGACCTCGCTCCCCCACCGCCGTCACCCGCCAGCGCCGTCCGTGCGCAGGGGCGACATCGATCGCCGGGCACCGGATGCCGTGGGACGCACCTGACGGAAGAAGCGCGGACGGCGGTCCACGCGTGCGGCGAGGGCGGCCATGACGTGCGCGGCGTCGCGTCCCACGCCGCGCAGGGTGTTCGAGGCGAAGGACCGCTGGAACTCCAGCCCCAGGTAGACCAGGCCAGGATGGGTGGTGGAGATGCCACCCACCTGCCGCGGCACGCCGTGATCGACGGCGGCGAGAGGCGCGAGGTAGTCGAGATCGGGCCGGTAGCCGGTGGCGAAGATGACGGCGTCGACCTGCTCCACGGTGCCGTCACGCCACAGGACACCATCCGGGGTGAAGGCGGTAAACATGTCCCGCCGAGGAAGCCGGCCCGAGGTGATGGCGTCGCGGTAGCGGCCGGCGTCGAGCACGGTGGCGTGCCGGACGAGGCGGGTGATGATCGCGCGCGGGAGGCGGTCGCCACCAGTGACGCGGAGCCAGTGGTGCAGGTCCCGCCCGCGGATTCGCTGTGGCAGGAACCGGATCGGTTCGCGGGTCGCCAGGGTCACGTGGGCGGACGGGGCGAGTTCGTAGGCGACCTGGACGGCGGAGTTGCCAGCCCCCACCACGACGACGCGCTTCCCGTCGTACGCGTCGGGGCGGCGGTAGTCGGCGACGTGCCGCAGGTCCCCGCCATACTCGCTCCGCCCGGGCAGGGTCGGCACGTATGGGTTGCCGAACGAGCCGGTGGCGGCGACGACTCCGGCGGCGGACAGCTCGTCTCCGGCGTCGGTGCGCACGAGATATCCGCCGCCCGCACGGGCGTGCACGGCGACGGCTGGGGTGCGCGTGCGGATGTCGACGTCGAGGGCGTCAGCGTAGCGGCGGAGGTAGTCGACCACCTCGTCGCGGTGGGGGTAGCGGTCCGGATCGCCGCCGAAGGGCATGCCGGGCAGGGCGCTGTGGCGGGCGGGCGAGAACAGCGCGAGGCTGTCGTAGTAGTCAGGCCAGGAGCCCACCGGTTCGGCGCCGGAGTGCAGGACAACGGTTCGCAGGCCGGTGTCCAGGGCGGCGCGAGCGGCGGCGAGGCCGGACTGGCCGCCGCCAATGATGATCACGGGATCCGCTTGAACAGTCACGTCACAATCATATCGTCGTTTCGTTGAATGACAATATGATGACGGCGAGGAAAGGTGTGACCATGAGCCAGACCGCCGCCGACCAGCCGACCGGGCCGCAGAGCGCCGTCCCGGGTCTCGCGCCGCAGACGCAGGAGTTCCTCAAGGCCCTCGGCAGTCCCACCCGGCAGCGGATCATGATGCTGTTCGCCCGCGGCGCCGAGATGTCCGTAGGCGAGGTGGCCGAGCGGGTCGGCATCAGCCAGGCCACGGCGTCGCAGCAGTTGACGCTGCTGCGACGCGGCGGAGTGGTCACCTCGCGACGGGACGGCAAGACGGTGTACTACCGGGCCGACCGTGATGGCGCGCTCGCAGCCCTCGCCGACCTGCAGTCCTACCTGGCAACCTGCTGCTGATCAGCCCGGACCAACAACGGCACTGGTGAGATCAAGGCCTCCGCGAGACCGGCTTGACTCCGCAGAACTGCTCAGCGACAGTTGAGGCAATGAACGTTGAGCCTTCTCTCGCGAGGCGAGCCCGGATCCACGCCGCCCTCGGCGACCCGGCACGCCTGGCGATCGTGGACGCGCTCACCCTGGGCGACGCCTCCCCCGGGGAGATCGCCCACACTCTCGAGATGCCGACGAACCTGGTCGCCCACCACGTCAAGGTCCTCACCGACGCTGGCCTGGTCGCCAAGGGTCGCTCCGAGGGAGACCGCCGTCGCACCTACCTGCGGCTGCTGCCGGAGGCGCTTGCCGCGCTCGCCACCCCACACCTGACCGGCGTCGAGCGGGTGGTGTTCGTGTGCACCCACAACTCGGCCCGCTCCCAGCTGGCGGCCGCCCTGTGGAAGCGGCGCACCCACCAGGCCGTCGCCTCCGCCGGCACGAAGCCCGCCGCCCGGGTGCACCCCCGCGCGGTGGCCGTGGCTCACCGCCACCACCTCGACCTCGACCCGACCGGCACCGCCCACGTCGCCGACGTCGTACGCGGGGACGACCTGGTCATCGCCGTATGCGACAACGCCCACGAGGAACTGACCGGACCGGTCCGCCCCCGGCTGCACTGGTCCGTCCCGGACCCGGTCCGCGTGGACACCGACGAGGCGTTCGAAGCCGCCTACGCCGACCTCGCCGACCGGGTCGACCGGCTCGCCCCCGCCGTCCTGCCCGGAGGCACCCGATGACCGACAGCACAGCATGGCCTCAGCAGGAGATCACCCTCGACCGGCAGGTCGCCCTGCACACCGCCGCGACCCGGCTGGCCGAAGAGTTCGACGGCATCTACGGCACCGAAACCATCGAGAAGTTCCTGCACAGCAGCTACGACCAGTTCGCCACCGCCTTCACCATCCCGAACTATCTGCCGCTGCTCGCCGAACGGTTCGCCCGCCAACGGCTGCGTGCCCTGGCCCGGGTCGAGGGTCACCACCGTGACGGCCGCCCCGTGGTGCTGTTCCTGTGCACCCACAACGCCAGCCACTCCCAGGTGGCCCTGGGCTTCTGAACGTCACCACCAACTGGTAACCACCACCCGGGCGAGCCGGGCCCTTCAGATCATTGGGAGAGAACAGACTGATGACCATCGCACTTCGGCGGCGCCTGCTGGCCGAGTTCGTCGGCACCGCACTGCTGGTCACCGCCGTGGTCGGCTCCGGCATCATGGCCACCACCCTCTCCCCCGGCGATGTGGGCCTCCAGCTTTTCGAGAACTCCACCGCCACCGTCTTCGCGCTCGCCGCACTGATCCTGATCTTCGGCCCGGTCTCCGGGGCCCATTTCAATCCGGTCGTGTCCGCCGCCGACTGGTTCCTCGGCCGCCGTGCCGGCACCGGCCTCACCGCCCACGACCTGGGCGGCTACGTCGTGGCCCAGGTGTTGGGCGGGATCGCTGGAACGGTGCTGGCGAACCTGATGTTCGACCTGGCCGCCGTTGACTTCTCCGGCAAGGATCGCGCCGCCGGACACCTGTGGCTGGGGGAGGTCGTCGCCACGGCTGGGCTGATCCTGCTGATCTTCGCTCTCGCCCGCTCCGGCCGCGCCCTCGTCGCACCCGCCGCCGTCGGCGCCTACATCGGCGCGGCGTACTGGTTCACCTCGTCGACCTCGTTCGCGAACCCGGCGGTCACCATCGGTCGCGCGTTCACCGACACCTTCGCCGGGATCGCCCCCACCTCGGTGCCGGGCTTCGTCCTGGCCCAGCTTGTCGGCCTCGCCGTCGGTGTCGGCCTGCTCGCCGCCCTCTACCCCGACGCGGGCGCCGCCGCCGACCAGGTCGTCGTCCCCACCGACGAGGACGCCGCCGTCGGCCGCCGTTCATGACAGCGCACCCGTGCGATACCAGCGCGGCTCGGCCTGATCACGTCTTCGTCAACCGCCGTCACGACCCCGGCCGCTACCGCACCGTCGACCGCAACAGCAACCCGGACCACCACCTGGCCCTCGACCCCGACGACGCGCCGGTCAACCGGCCCCACGACTCGTCCTGCACGAAAGGCACCCCATGAGCGACAAGCCCAGCGTCCTGTTCGTCTGCGTTCACAACGCCGGCCGCTCCCAGATGGCCGCCGCCTGGCTACGCCACCTCGCCGGCGACACCGTCGAAGTCCGCTCCGCCGGCTCCGCCCCCGCCGACCAGGTCAACCCCGCCGCTGTCGAGGCCATGCGCGAGGTCGGCATCGACATCACCGACCAAACCCCCAAGCTCCTCGAGTACGAGACTGCCGATTCCTCCGACGTCATCGTCACCATGGGCTGCGGCGACGCCTGCCCCGTCTTCCCCGGCAAGCGCTACGAGGACTGGAAGCTCGAAGACCCGGCCGGCAAGGGCGTCGAAGCGGTCCGCCCGATCCGGGACGAGATCCGCACCCGGGTGGAGAAGCTCCTCACCGAACTGCGTCCCACCGCCTGACCAACCCGCCGGCGCTGCCCGTCCGCCCGGTCACCGTTGGGCGGGGGCCGACACTCGCTCATCCGGCCGTTGACACGGCCGGGCCAGGTCAACACGGCTCCCTGCCGGCAAACTGACGGTGAGCGGGTACTGGTTCAACCGGCGTATCGATGGTGTTGGTGCAACGATGGAAGACGTGCCAACTGCAAAGACTGCTACACCTGCCATCTCGCCGCTTGCAGGCGAGCCGATCAAGCGTGCCGATGCCGAGCGGCTCGCGGGAGTGCTGAAGGCGGTCGCCGACCCGGCCCGGCTGCGACTGCTCAGTCTGATCCAGTCCGCTCCCGAGGGCGAGGCGTCCGTGAGTGACCTCACCGCGCCGCTTGGTCTCTCCCAGCCGACCGTGAGTCATCACCTTCGGATCCTCACCGAAGCCGGCCTGCTCGAGCGCGAGAAGCGGGGCGTGTGGGCGTACTACCGGCTCGTGCCGTCCGCGATCGCGGCGATCGCCGACCTGTTGACTCCGCCCCGCAAGCGGGCGACGAAGAAGGCCCGCTGAGCGGCACCCTCGAAGGCCGGCGCCCAATCCTGCGGATGCCGGCACTGGCGTCCGCACTGGTCACCGCCGCGTCGACCACGGTGGCGATAGCCGACCGGGCGTCAGATCAAGCGGTGGTCGAGGGCGGTGTGGCAGGCGAGCAGCGGTTCGAAGATGTCGCGGCCGAGCGTGACGGCCTGGTCCCGGTCGAGAACAGTGGCGGCCAGGTTGGGGTGGGCGTTGATCCATGCCTGAGCGCTGGATGCGCTCGTGAAGAAGTTGACGGTGGAGCAGCAGGTGTCCACGGAGCGACCGGTATCTCGGGTGGCCGCGTACACGATCACCGCTTCCGTCGGCCGGAAGGTGGCGGCACCGTTGGTGATGGCCACGCGGACCGATTGGCCGGTGTGCGGATCGACGGAGGCGATTGCCGCGTCGGTGCCGAGCTTGAACGGCAGGCCCAACGCGTCGATGGCGCACATCGCGAACACCTCGACATCGCGGAATGACACCCGGTGCGGCGTTGGCGCTGGGGAGAAAGGGTAGGCCGCGACCAGACGCCCGGCGCTGTCGACGGCGACAAGATCGTCCCGGGCAAGTTCCCGCAGCGCCTTCGCGGTGTCCAGGTCCGCCGCGCCGATGCCAGCGCGGATGTCGGCGTCAGTGGGGGCGGTCCCGGTGGCGGCGAAGTGACGCAGGATCGCTCGATGCACCTGCTGGAGGCTGTCGGGGAGCTGCTCGGCGCGGCGGGGCCGATCGGTCCGGATCGCATTGCCCGGCTGCGCGCGGCAATCCACCCAGCTCTGCTCCATCACTGCGGTGGCGGGTCCGGCGCCTATCGCCTGGCGCAGGGCAGCGCGGATGCGCTCGCCACTGGGGAGATCCAGTCGACAGGCCGCCGAACCGTCGCCGATGCCGCCCATCACGTCCACACCGTTAACCAGGATCGACGGAGACGGATAGTCCCCCACGACCTCGGTGACCACCGTGATGGGCAGACCAACGTCGGCCAGCGCCGCGCGCAGCTCATGCCGAGCCGGCGCGAGGTTGGGACAGCCCGGTACCGAACGAAGCTCAACAGCAACCCGGTCCTCTGCTGCGCGATCTGCTGCCGCGGTCATGACAGCCCTCCTGGCAAACGGCCCCCGGTGGCATCAACCGTCACCGACTGGCCGGCACAGCTCTACCCGTACCAGACTGAACCCTTTCAGTCAGGGGCAGGTCAAGGCGCGACGACAGGAGGCACAAATGCGAGTCGGGGAACTTGCGTGATGCCGGAGATGGTGAGCCGGCCGTGCTGGCCGGTGCACATCGGGTCTGGCTCGCCGTCGCGGCGGCGCGGCTTAACGACCCGGTGCGCGGGGCTGTCCGCCGCAGTGAGGTAGCCGTCGGCGATGGCACGGCGGTAGACGGCGCGGGCGGCCGCGATGACGTGCTCGCCCGCGTGGCGGCCCTGCCGACCGGTGCGTCGGGAGCCGCGGTGGCGGTGACCTGACGCATAAGGGCTTCGATATCGCTGGCGGTCACCTCGTCTAGTGCGCTGACCAAGAACGTTCACCGGGTTGGTGACACGCCGGGCCGCAACGCTGGGGCGGATCCCCACACCAGAGGCGCGTGGCGCTCACCTGGCAAGCGTTCATGACCAGTTCAGTAGGCTGGTCGGATGCAGAAAGTGGCGTTAGTGACCGGGTCGGCGTCGGGAATCGGGGCGGCGACGGCGCGACGGCTGGCGGCGGACGGGATGACCGTGGTGATTCATTCGCGGTCGAGCCGTGCAGCGGGGACCGCGTTGGCTGCGGAACTCGGTGGGACGTATCAGCAGGCGGACCTCGCCGAGGACGCGGCCGCAGCCGGGTTGATCTCGGGGGTGCTGGCTGATCATGGGCGTCTCGACGTACTGGTGAACAACGCGGGCATCAGTTGGCCGGTTCCGCACGCGGACCTGCAGGCGCTGACTGCTGCCGACTGGCGCCGACTCCTCGACGTCAACCTGATCGCACCCTGGCTGCTTTGTACGGCGGCCCTACCCGCGCTCCGGGAGTCGAACGGATGCGTCGTGAACGTGACGAGCCACGCCGGCGTCCGCCCGAAGGGCAGCTCGATCGCGTACGCCGCCAGCAAGGCCGCGCTCAACCACGTCACGAAACTGCTGGCCGCGGCCCTCGGACCTGGCATTCGGGTCAATGCCGTCGCCCCCGGACTGGTCGATACGCCGCTCACCGCCGACTGGACCGACGCTCACGCGTTGTGGAACACGTCCAGCCCCATGTGTCGCCCGGCCCAACCTTCGGACGTCGCGGACCTCATCTCCGCCGTGATCGGCAACTCCTACCTCACCGGTGAGGTGATCCTCCTAGACGGAGGCCTGAACCTTCGCTAACGCGCTGACCAAGAAGGTTCACCGGGTCTGAGCGTCACGCGGCCTTGGTTCGGGGCCGTCCCCAGCGTTTTTGGCGTTCGCTGCGGATGCGGGCTCGTTCCCGGCGTTGGGCGGCGAGGACGTCGGGGTGGCGGGCGTTGGCGTTGCGCCACCGCAGGTAGCGCTGCACTTCCCGGGCCAGGAAGGTGTGGTTGGGATGGTTGGAGTTGGCCAGGGTGAAGGCTCGTAGGGGCCCGAATTGGGCCTCGATCGGGTTGGCCCAGGACGCCTGGGTGGGGGTGAGGCAGAGTCGACCTTGTTGCGGGCGGCCCATGCCCGGATCTGCGGGGTCTTGTTCGCCGACAGGTTGTCGAGAATCACGTAGATCGGGGCGCCGTCCGGGCGGGCGGCGCGGATCGACTTGAGCGCGGCCAGGCTGTGGTCGCCGCCTTTGCGGCGGCGCATCACGCCCCAGAGTTGGTCGTCGCCGAGGCTGTAGCAGCCGTGGAAGTAGCGGATGCCATGCGTGCGGGTGTAGGTCGCCGGCAGCCGGTCCGGTCTGCCGGCCGGCGCCCACCCGCTGCCGTGGTGCGGGCGGATCGACAGCGGCCCGAACTGGTCGAAGGCGAAACACCGGTCCGGGAACCGGCGGGTCACCTCCTCGATGCGGTCGAGCTCCGCGTCCTTGTCCGGGTCGCGGGACTCCTTCCAGGTACGGGTGCGCTGGAAGGAGACGTCGTGGTGGCGCAGGATCTGCCGTAGCCGTTCCCGACCGATGACCACCCTCCGAGGCCGGTTGGTGGCCAGGTAGTCGGCGAGCTTGCGCACGCCCCAGTGAGCCTTTCCGCGTAACACCCTGAGCACCGTTCGTGACGCCTGAATCGGTTGGCTACGGGCGGGAAACGCCTGTATAGGCATGGCCGAGCGGCA
>NZ_JBFAAF010000084.1:0-28932 GCF_040639595.1 Micromonospora sp. NPDC023814 | reverse complement strand
GTCGAAGACCTCCACCACCAGGGTCTCCACGGTGGTGGTGCGGCGCAGTGCGGTGACGAACGGGGTGTGCAGGGGGGCGGACGGCGCCGCCGATGCCCCCGTCGTCCGCGGTCGGCGCCAGCTCGGCGGCGAGCCGGGCGGCCAGGGCCGCCGCCGTGTCCCGGACCCGGGCGTAGCGGGCCAGCAGGTCGGCGTGCGCGGCGGCGGGCGGGTCGGCGGAGTCCGGCCGCTCGGCCGTCGCGTCCGGGTCGGCCGGGCGGCGCCCGATCAGGGCGACCAGCCGCGCGGCGGCCTCGTAGCGGGCGACGCCGTCGCCGCCGGTCAGCGTGGCCGCGGCCGGCTCCGCGCCGAGCACGGCGGCACCGGCGGCGACGGCGAGGCGCTCCAGGTCGGTGCGCGCCAGGGCCAGCGCGTCCGCCGGCCCGAGCCCCAACGCGTCGAGGGTGACGGTGGCGACCAGCCCACCGGCGGCTACCTCGAACGTCCAGTCGGCGCCGACCTGGGTGGCCAGGAACGCGGCGGTCGCCGGGTCGGCCAGGGCCGCCGGGGCGAGGGTGGCCCGGTCGGTCGGGTCGGCCGGCAGTGCCGCGTCGGCGACGTGCGGCAGGACGACGACCACGCCGGTGCTCACCGCCCGCCCCTCCCGGGGGGTGCGCAGCAGCCCGAGCCGCGGCGGGCGGGTCAACCCGGCGGCGGCATCGAGCGCGGCTCCGGCCACCTCGGCCCGGCCCTCGGTGACGTGGTGCACGGCCTCGGCGACCAGCAGGTCCCCGTAGGCGTCCATGGCGACGCGCAGCCGGTCCAGGCCGGCCAGGCGGTCCGGGTCCAGCCCGAGGCCGCCCGGCGGGGCGGCCAGCACGGCCAGCCCGTCGCAGACCCGCCGCCCGGCGTGCTCGGTGCGGACGGGGAAGTCCCGGCGCAGCCGCTCCACGTCGGCCGGCGTGCCCACCACCCGCTCCACCTCGCGGCCGAGCGCCTCGGCCAGGTGCGCGCCGACCCGGACGTGTTCGGCGATCCGGTCGGCGTCGCGGACCGACCGGGACGTGAGGTCCAGGTCCCAGCGGGGCGACGGGTCGCTGACCGCCCGGTCCCGCAGCACCGTGGCGGCGAGACCCTGCCCGGCCGACGGCGCGTGGATCAGACCGGCGGCCGTGGGCCCGGGGGCGCCCGGCCGGGGCCGGTCCACCCAGCCGTACGCCCCGAGCCGGGGCTTGGCCGCCTGCTGTTCCACCAGGTCGTGCAGCCGCCGGGTGGGCGGCCCCAGCAACCACGGGTCGACCCGGTACGCGGCGGTGTCGACGGTGGCGCGCAGCAGCCGTTCCAACCGGGGCGGCTCGATCTCGCCGAGCGTGAGCAGCCCGTCGACCACCCGCTCGTAGGCGCGGGCCTGCGGGGTGGGCCCGTGCAGCGCGGCGGCGGGGGTGTTGGCGATCCAGCCCTGGAGCCGGCCGGCGGTGGCGGCGTCCCGGGCCACCGGCTCCGGGCCGGGCGGGGCCTCGCCGGCCAGCGCCCGCCCCACGTCGCCGATCGCCACCTGCAACGACCGGACGGCGAGCCGCAGCAGCAGGCTGTCCAGCGGGTACTCCCTGAGTAGTTCCTTCTCCAGGATCGCGCGGTTCGCGTACGCCCACGGCTGTTCCTCCGCGACCTCCAGCAGCCGCTTCAACACGTCGGCGACGCCGGTGCCGGCGGGCAGGCCGTCCGGCGTCACGAGCGGGATCTCCAGCCGGCGGGGCGCGCCCGTGGCCCCGTAGCGGCGGTGCGGCGCCAGGCCCAGCCGCTCGGCGTCGGGGTGCCGGTGCCGCCAGGCGGCGTCCAGGTCGGACCAGGACGCGCCGTAGCCGAGCAGGAGCAGCACCAGCCACCACAGCTCCAGCGGCCAGGCCCGGCGGTGCCGGAACAGCGGCGAGGTCGGCACCTGACCGATCAGGTCGAGCAGCTCCTCGGTGGACGCCCCGACCACTGTGCCCCGCTGCTCGGCGGCGGCGGCGTACTCGGCGCGCAGGTGGGACAGCGGCTCGACCAGGCCCGCCTCGACCGGCGGGTCCTTCGGCTCGGGCACCCACCGGCGCAGCACCGTGGCGGGCAGCAGCCCGTAGGGCTGGGGGCCGACGCGCAGCGTCGGGAACGGCCCCTCGGGCAGCAACGCGCCGGGCGCCCACTCGGCGGCGGCGCCGGTCGGCAGCGCCCACACGTCCGCCCCGGCGAAACCCCACAGCGCCGGCCAGAGCCCGGCCACCGCCGCGCCCGCCCAGCGCCGGTGCGGTTCCGACGTGCCGGGCAGGGCGCCGAGCAGCCCCGGGTCGCCGGTGAGGGTGGCGGAGACCAGCCGGTCGGTGTCGGTGGGCGCACCGGTGAGCACCCCCCACCAGGCCGCCGGGTCCCCATTGACGGGCGCGGCGGGCACGCCGTCCACCGTGTTCGTCGCCGAGCCGGGGGCCAGCAGGGACAGCCGTCCCTCGTCGCGGTGGCTGCCGAACAGCGCGCCCGGGTCGCCGTCGCCGAGACCGGTGACGTAGAGCGCGTCGATGTCGGACGGGTCGCCGTCCAGCGGCACCTTCCCGGCCAGGCCCGCCTCGACGGCCTCGTCCCAGTTCTCCCACCACCGCCGGTCCGTTGGTGCGTCCGGGGCGGGGAAGTCGACCGCGAGCCGGCCCCGGTCGACGGTGAGGGTCAACACCTGCGCCGGCGGGCCGCCGCCGCGGGCCAGCCAGACGTGCAGCGTGTCCGGGAACTCCTCGATCCGGGGGAAGGCCGGCTCGGTGCGCAGCTCGCCCGCGCCGACCGGCCGCAGCGCGGTGGTGCCGTCGGGGGCGGTGACGACCAGCGTCCGGACCAGCCAGACCGCCCGTGCCCCGCCGACGTGGACGGTCAGCTCGCGCCAGGCGACCTCGCCGCCCCCGGCGTCGAGGTAACGCCGCACCGCGTCGACCTCGCCCGGCGACACCCGCGGGTCGTGCCGGGCGAACCAGGGCTCGTCCGGCACCACGAGCAGGCGCAGCAGGCCGGGAGAGAACCGGGTCTCGATCCGCACCGGCAGCAGCACGCCGACGACTGGTTCCGCCATCACGGTCCTTCCGGGTCGAGGTGGTCGCCGCGGATGAGCACCCGCACCGGGCGGGCGAAGCTGGTCCGCGCCCAGGTCTCCGGCGCCGGGGAGGTCGAGGCGTCGTTGGCGAAGCGGTAGCCGGCCGGGGGTTCCTCGAAGACCAGCCAGTGCCGCAGCACGTCCGCCGGGTCGAACCCCTGGAAGCCGAAGAAGGTCACGTCGGTGCCGATCCGCCCCTGGAAGCTGGGCAGCACCCGGACCGCCCCGGCCGGCGGGTCCTGCCCGAAGTCGACCGTGCCGGCGTGCTCGGCGGTGACCAGGTAGACCACGGTGGCCGGATAGCGGAGGAACAGCCGCCCCTTGATCACCACGACCAGGTCCCGGCCCGAGGCGCCGGACGGGCGGTGCGCCGGGGTGCCCAGGCCGCTGTCGTCCGACCAGTTCCCGATGCCGGTGATGTCGTCGACGCGGGCGCCGGTGCCGGTGTCGGCCCGGCTCCAGAACACCCGCAGCGGGGTGCAGCCGCTGGCCACCGGGATGTTGCGCCACCGCAGCTCGCCGAGGAGTTGGGTGTTCAGCCCGGTCAGCAGGGCGTCGACGAAGCGCGGGTTGGTCTCCACCGCGATCACCGAGTTCTCCGGCAGCGCGCCCACCCCGGGCAGCAGCCACTCGTCGAAGGCGTCGCGCAGGTCGGCCCAGACCGGTCGGTCCAGCCCGACGCAGACCTCCGGCGGGGCGAGCGGCTGCGCCGGATCGAGACCGTCGATGGTGGACAGCACGCGTACCCGGGCGGCGGCGTCGGGGCCGGTCGGGTCGAACGCGGCGGCCACCCCGGCGGCCAGAGCGTCCAGGTCGACCGGGCGGCACGGCGGCTCCACCGGCTCCGGCTCGGCCAGCCCGTCCAGCAGCGCCGGCAGGTCGTCCTCGCCGGCCGGCTCCGGCCAGCGTTCCAGCAGCTCCCGCAAGGCGGCGGCGAGTCGCTCCAACTCCCGCTCGGCGCGGTCGTCGACGGTCGCGGCGGCGGCCAGCAGGGCGAGGGCCTCGGCCCACGGCGCCGGTGACCCGGCGTGCGCCGCCCGGGCGAGCCGTTCCGCCACCGCGTGCGCCAGGTCGCGCAGCTTCGGGTGGGCGGCCTCGGCCAACTCCTTCGCCCGTCCGGCGGCGGCGTGCAGGTCCACCTCCCCGGTCTCCGCCGCCCGACGTCGACGTTCCTCCAGGCCGTCGAGGTCGATGCCGAGGTCGTCCAGCGGGAGTCCGTCGGCGCTGGGGCGCGGCGGGCGCGGGCACCGGTTGGCGGCCTTGAGCACCTCGCCCGCGGGCACCGCGCCGGCGGCGGTCAGCGCGGTGCGCGCCGGCCCGGCGCGCAGGATCCGCCGGGCCGCGCCGGAGAACAGCCCCGCCGGCAGCGGCCGGTCCGCGGCGGTGGCGAGCGCGGCCACCGTCCCGTCCGGGGTGACCACGCGGCCCAGCGCCGGCCCGAGCAGCCAGAGCCGCTCGTACGCGTCGGCGGGCGTCCGCCGCCGCCACAGCCCGCCTGCGGCGTGCAGGCCGAGCACCAGGTCCCGGATCCGCTGCCGCGCCTCGGCGAGCGCGCCCTGGTGGGCGCGGGCCTCGGCGGCCAGTTCCTCCTGGAGGCGGATGCCCAGCTCCAGCCCGAGCCCGGCCACCCCCCGGTCCCGGGGGTCGGTGTTCAGGCTGCCGCCCCAGGTGGTCTCCTCCGGGGCACCGGCCCGCCACGCCTCGCCGTAGCGGGGCAGCCCGACGATCGGCCGGCCCCGGTCGTCCCGCGCCGGGGTGCGCAGCGCGTCCAGGTCGTCGTGGACCTCGCCGGGCAGCGCCGCGTCGGTGCCGCCGAGCGGGGCGAGCGCGCCGCGTACCGCCAGGTCGCCGGCGGTGGGCACCCGAGGGTAGTCCAGCGGCGCCCGGCCGGTCTCCGGCTCGGCGGCGCCGGGGCGCAGCGCGGCGGCCAGGTCCTCGAAGCTTCCCGCCGGGGTGGCGGTGCGGAACCGCCAGGTGTCGTAGCAGGGCACGGTGGCCGGACCGGCGCCCGTCCACCGCGGCTGCCCCGCCGGGTCGTACGCCGGCACCAGCGCCGCGACGTAGTCGGTGCCCGAGGCGAGGGGCCGCCCGGAGAGCAGCCGGGCGATCCGCCTCCCGGCGGTGTCCACCTGCAGGTGCGCCCACCGGTACGCCGTCGCACCGGTGCCCAGCGGGTGCAGCGCCTGCACGGCCGGGCTGAGCGTCACCTGGTCCCCGGCAAGGGTCAGCTCGTCGCCGTCCAGCCCGACGACCAGCACCAGCCAGGGGTGCTGCGCGCCAGCGCCGGCGGCCGGGCGCGCAGCCGGGGTGTACCGCCACGGCAGGGTCGCGTCGGCGAACTCCACGTGCGGGCAGCGGTCCGACTCGTGGTCGACGGCGCCGGGCGTCGGGTAGCGGCGGGTTATCGCCCCGGGGGCGAGGCGGACCACGTCGGCCGGGCCGGCGAGCAGGAACCGTACGGTGCCGGTGGCGGCCGTGGTGGTCGCGCCGGCGGCGTCGGTGCCGGTGAGGGTGACGGCCGTCTCGACCCGGGGCCGCCCGTCCTGCACGCCGGTGGCCAGCGCGGCGATCCGCTCCCGCGACCATCCGTGGAAGGTGAGCTGTTCGTCGGCCATCCTCGCCGCCCCTCTAGAAGCTCATCGCCGGCACGGGGTCGGTCGCCGCGACGGCGGCCCCGACGCCGCCCACGGTGGCCAGCTGGTGCGCCTGCGCCTGGGACAGCCCGGTGGTCACCGCGCCCCCGGCGTCGTGCACGGCCCAGGTCTCGTCCCGCACACCCATCGCCGGGGTGACCGGGTCGCGTTCGGGCCGACCGGTGCGGCCGGCCGCCGCGGCGAGCAGCCACCGGGGCAGCGCGGTGGCGGTGACCAGCACCGGCGGGGCGGGCAGCCGGATCTGCTTGACGGTGACGGTGAGCAGCGTGGACGGTCCGGCGTCGGCGCCCTCGCCGCCGAGGCGGACGCCGGCGGTGAGCCGTTCGAAGGCGCGCCGGTTCAGCGCGTCGGCGTCGGAGAGGTCGGCGAAGCCGCCGGGCGCGAACCAGTCGACCTCGGTGCCGGTGACCTGCGGGCCGGTGGCGGTGACCGTCTCCGGCCGGGTCAGCGGCGCGCCCTCGAAGCGTTGCAGCAGCAGGTCCAGCGGGGCGCGTTCCTGGGTCCAGACGGCCTGGCCCAGCGGCGAGACCACGGGCAGCGCGGCATTGCGGGCCGGCTCGACGACCACGTCGGCGTCGGTCGCGCCGGTGCTGCGCAGGTTGGCCGGGTCGGCGAGTTCCCCGGCCAGCTCGGCCACGGCCGAGGCGACCGGCGTGACGGCCGGCGGCGTGGACGAGCCGAGGGTGATGGTCTCCTCGAAGGTGATCTCGAAGAACAGGATCTCCAGGGTGACCCTGCCGTGGAAGACCACCGGGCCGGGGCCGGAGATGCTGCCCGTGAGGTCCAGCCCGGCCAGGGTGCGGCTGCGCCAGCGCACCCTCACCGACGCGTGGATGGCGAAGTCGAAGTGGAACGGCTGGAACCGGATCAGCGCGTCGAAGCCGAGGAAGCCCCGGATGTTGAACGGCCCCAGGTTGACGATGACCTCGACGGCCGCGCCGAACTGCAGCGTGTTCGTGGTGACCGCGAAGTAGCCCTCGAAGCGGAAGTAGAGCAGGTCGTCGGGCTCGCCGCGGGTCATGGCGATCCGGGTCAGGCTGGCGGGGAAGACCAGGGGCGCCGGGTTGTACGCCGGGTGGAAGCCGCCGACGGTCAGCACCACGTACGGCTCGGCGCCGTAGCTGAGCCGGAACGCCGCGCCGCCGGTCAGTTCGAGGATCTCCAGCAGGTGGCTGTCGATCAGCACCGCGTCGAACGCGACCAGTTGCTGCGCGAAGTCGACCACGCCCAGGATGTCCAGCCGGATCTGCAGGTAGGGCCGGCCGCCGGACGGGTTCTCGATCCCCGCGCGCGCCGAGCCGAGGATCACGATCTTGCGCGGGCCGGGCAGCTCGATGAACACGCCGATGTCGAAGCGGACCAGCTCCGCCCAGGACAGTTGCAGCGTCGGCCCGACCACGATCACGCCGGGGGTGGGCGGGAAGACCGCGGCCAGGTCGGCCAGGAGCACCGGGGCGTTGCGGACCGGGTCCTCCGGGGCCAGGATCCGCCCGACGGTGCCGGAGGCCATCCGGGCACGCAGCGCGTCCACGTCGGTCTGCCGGTTCAGCGCGAGCAGCCCGCCGACGGAGGAGAGCGCGAAGCCGAAGCCGAGCTGGATCGGCGGGAAGCTGGCCCGCAGCAGGATCAGCAGCGCGTAGCCGGGCGCGCCGCCGGGCAGCCGGGTGTCGAGCAGGCCGACGGCCTCCACCCCGACCACGCCGAGCTTGAGCGCGAGGACGCCCGAGTAGCGGCCGGCCGGCTCGTCGAAGCCGATGAAGCCGCCGCCGGTGACCGGCCCGGCGTTCACGACCATGCCGAGCCCGGTGGGCGGCAGGAAGCGGAAGGCCAGGTCGACCGGGCCGAGGTTGCCGTCGCGGACGGCCAGGTCGGCGCCGACGCCGATGCCGGCCACGCTCGCCGCGAACGGCCCGAGGTCGATGCCGCCGGTGAGCCGGACCTCCAGGGTGATGCCGGCCGCGCCGGGGCGCAGGGCCAGGTCGAGCCGGTCCAGGCGCAGCGGGCCCAGGCTCACCGCCAGAGGTACGGCGAGCACCAGGCCGGCGCCGCCGCGCAGGGTCAGCCCGTCCACCGGGTCCCAGTGCAGCCCGAGGTCGAAGTCGACCTCCAGGGTGGCCGGCAGCACGCTGGACAGGAAGCCGTCGGCGCCGCCGAAGGCGATCACCAGGCGGCCCGCGGCGACCTCGGCGTCGACGACCAGCCGGGCGCTCACCCCGGCGCCGTCGGCGGCGAACGCGGCGCCGACGGCGGCCCGGACGGCGGTGGCCGTGAGCCGGGTGCCGTCGGCTTCGCCGAAGAGCACCATCGGCCCGGGCCCGGCGGGCAGCCGCTCCACCGACACGGTCAGCTCCCCGGCGACCCCGGGCGCCGGGGCCTGCGGGCGCAGCGTGGCGGGCGGTTCGACGCGCAGGGCGGCGCCGAGGTCGAGGCTGCCCTGGCCACGCAGGCGTACCGCCCAGGTGTCGCCGATCGGCAGGGGGATGTCCAGCCCGCCGAAGTCGAACACGTCGAGGGTCAGCTCCAGCGGGGTGGGCGTGCCCGGGGGCAGTCCCTCCACGGCGTGCAGCCGGAACAGGAACGCGGCCAGCTCGGGACGGCCGCCGGGCCCGGCGAGCACCATCGCCGGCACGCCGACGGCGGTCAGCCAGTCGCGCAGCCGGGCGAGCAGCAGCGCGGCGTCGAGGGTGGGCTCGCCCCAGCCGTACACCTGGCGCAGCGCGGCGGCCGGGTCGTCGAGCAGCCCCCCGAGCCGGTCCAGCCGGAGCCCGCGCCGCAGGTAGGCGGGCCGGTCCCCGTCGGCGGGCACGGCGACGTTGTCGACCAGCCCGAACAGGGCGAGGGCACGGCCGAGCGCCGGCCGACGGTCCAGCAGGTAGCTGGCGGTGGTCCAGTCGACCAGGCGTTGCGGCAGGTCGGCGAGGATCGCGGCCAGCGGCGCGCTGACCGCACCGCCCGACGGGTACGCGGTGCGTACCGCCTCGGCCAGGGCGCGGACGGCGTCGACGGCCTCGACGATCAGCGGCAGCAGGTCGCCCAGGGCGGCGGCGATCGCGGCGCTGTCGTCGTCGGCGATCGCGTCGACCAGCGCGGTGACCGCCGGCGGGAGGGCGGCGAGGGCGGCGCCGGCGGTGCCGGCGGCGGCGGCCACCCCGGGCGCGCCCGCGACCGGGCCGGGCAGCGGCAGGCCCAGTTCGGCGAAGAGGTCGACCAGCTGCCCGGCGGCCAGCCGCTCGGTGACCGGGTCGAGCAGCCGGGCCAGTTCGACGGCGAGCTGCTCGGCGGTCCCGGCCATCAGCGCCCACCTCCCGGCTCGGTGCCGCCGTGCCCGTGCGGCGGCGGCTCGGCGGCGGCTACGGTCCGGCCCGGCGGTGCCCCGGTGGCGGACGCGCTCCGCCACGGCGGTGACTCGCCGACGGATGCGGCCGGCCCCGGGGTCCGGTCGGGGCCGAGGATCAGGCGCAGGGTGGCGACGAGCGGTCGGATCAGCCCGACCCGCACGGCGGTGCGTGCCCGGCGGTGCCGCCGCAGCAGTCGGGCGACGGCCGGGCTGAAGCTGTAGTAGACCCGGTCCAGCGCGTCGGCGGCCCGCGCGCCGCGCGGCGTGGCCCGCAGCCGCCCGTCGCGCAGGTGCCGCAGGTAGCGCACGTCCGGGTGGTCGGGGTGGCCCAGCGCTGCGGTGGCGATCAGGCAGCCGCCCCCACCCCCGCCGGAGGCGGGCAGCGGGGATCTCGCGGCGACCCTGAGCAACGCCGTCACGGCGGCGTGGATCTCCCGGTTGATCTTGCGGAAGTGGCCGGGCGGGTCGGCGTAGTTGCAGTGGAAGCCCTGCTCCTCGGCGTGTCCCGTCTCCAGGGTGTACGCGAAGATCGGCTGCCGGTTCGCCAGCACGAACTGCCGGCTGCACGCGTAGTCGTCGCTGCACCCCGAGTTCGGCCCGCCGCCGACGGGCAGGTAGAGGAAGGCGCTCTGCCCGACCGTGTACTCGGAGTGGGCACGCTGGGACGCCGACACGGGCGCGGCGGGATCGACCCCGGCGGATCGGAGGATCTCGTCGTGCATCGCCGTGGCGATCATCCGCGCCCGCGAGCGGATCCGGTGCGGCGGATCGTCGGGGAGGTATTCCTTGTAGTCGGTCCGGCCCGCTGGCAGCGCCGGATCCCCGGCGATCAGCCCGTCCCGGGTCCCGGCAAAGGCGGGCGCCCGCCAGTGCATCGCCGGGTCGTCGCCGTCCTCCTCCAGCCCCCAGGAGTAGAGGATGTTGCGGCCGAACATGTGCACGTCCGCGTAGTAGTGGATCGGCAGGGTGTCCAGCAGGGACTCCAGGTGGCGGGTCTCCACCTCGGAATGCGCCGACGGGCCGCGGTAGGTGTCGTCGGCCGGCGACGTGGAGGCCGGGTCGGAACCGTACCGGGCGCGGTAGAGCGCCACGTCGTAGTAGTCCTCGAAACGCCAGATGATGTCGAAGTTGCGGTTCAGGTCGACGCCGATCTCACCGCCCGCCTGCGGGCTGCGGTTCTTGCGCCAGCCCGGCTCGCTGAGGTGGGTCAGGTCGTGCTCCCGCCCGTCGGGGTTGAGCAGCGGCAGGATGTAGACGTCGAGCTTCGTGACGATGTCGTTGACGTCGGCCGCCGGGATCCGCCAGGCGCGGTAGCGGACCGGGGCGCCGACCAGCGGGGTGACGGTCATCGCCGGGAAGACGATGTCGGTGCCCGACGTGTACGACACCAGCAGGTTGCGGGCGAGGGTGACCAGCGCGTCGGGCGGCGCCCACTCGCGGGCGTGCACCCCGCCGACGATCAGCGCCGCCGGCCGGTTCGGGCCGCTGCCGTTGGCGATCCTGACGTAGCTGTGCGTCCGACCCCCGGCCGTCTCCGCCGGGAAGACCGTCCGGGTGCACAGCGCGGGGAAGCTCGCGGCGAGATCGGCGAGCGCGTCCTCGATCTCCTGCGCCCGCAGCGGCGCGGTGATGTCCGGGTACGGCGGGGGCACCTCAGCGCTCCCCGGTGCTCTCCGGCGGGGCCGACGCCTCCGGTGGTGGGGCGAGGTGCTGCGAGACCTCGGCATGGAAGGCGTCGAACTGGCCGGACGACATCATCACCCGCACCTGGGCGCCGCGCGCCTCCAACTCGGGGATCAGCTCCTCCGACGCGTACGCCGAGATGCGGTAGCGGTCCGCGCCCAGTGACGCGGCGCTCGGGTCGATCAGGTCGAGCCCCGCCATGCCGCGCAGCCCGCGCAGCACCTCGGCCGTGCCCTCGATCTGGATGAGCCCCACGGTCGCCTCCCGGCCTGCTGACGCGGCGGTCGAAGCCTTCCCCTGCCCACTCAACGACTCCACCGACCGGCAGGCAATACGCCGAGTGGTCGAAGGATCGCCGCAGGGTGTCGGATTGCCGTCGCGGCGGGGGCCTGTCGGGCTCCATGCCGCGCCGTTGTCGGGTCGCCGGACGCGGTCGGAAGGTCAGGAGAGCGGCGACGACACCTCGGGAACGGGGCGCGGGGCGTAGAGGGCGGCGAGGTCGGCGGCGGTGGCGGCGAGCCGCTCGCGCAGCGCGGCCGGGGCCAGCACCTCCACCTCCGCGCCGAGCCGCAGCAGGTCGCCGTGCGCGTGGGTGAGCGACTCGATCGGGATGACGGCCGTCACCCAGCCGGCCTCGTCGGGTGGCCCGGCGGTGGCGTCGACGGACGCCACCACCAGCTCGCTGGCGATCTCCCGGAGCCGCTCCCGGCCCCGTGCGGAGAGCCGGACCGTGGCGTCGTCGCGGTGCAGGTGGGCCCGGAACCGCACCACGTGCGCCCGCCACCAGGCGGGCAGGTCGAACCCGGCCGGCCGGGCGAACTTCTCGTCCAGCGTGGTCAGCGACAGGACCTGGTTGACGCGGTAGGTGGCCGGCTCGTCCCGGCCGCGTCGGGCGGCGACCGCGTACCACCGGCCGCCCTTGAGGACCAGCCCGTAGGGCTCCAGCACCCGGTCGACCTCCCCGGCCCAGCTGCGGTAGCGCACCGCGATCCGCCGCTGCCGCCAGACCGCCTCGGCCACCTCCGGCAGGTGCGGCGAGGCGTCGCCGTCGGCGTACCAGTTGGGGGTGTCCAGGTGGAACCGTTCCTGGATCCGCGCGGCCCGGTCGGCCAGCTCGGGCGGGAGCGCGGCGTGCAGCTTGAGCTGGAGCGCGGCCACCGCCGCCCCGTAACCCAGCTCCGCGGCGGGCCCGGGCAGGCCGGCGAGGAAGAGGCGCTCCGCCTCCTGCGCGGTCAGCCCGGTCAGCCGCGTACGCCAGCCCTCGACGAGCTGGTAACCGCCGGCGTGGCCCGCCTCGCCGTAGAGCGGGATGCCAGCCGCGTGCAGCGACTCGACGTCCCGGTAGACGGTGCGGGTGGACACCTCCAGCCGCTCGGCGAGCTGCGCCGCGGTCATCCGCCCGTGGGCCTGGAGCAGCATCAGCAGGGAGAGGAGTCGACTGGCCCGCACTCCGCTGACACTAGCTGTCAGTGAAGTGTCCGTACCGTCCCGGCATGGCATTTCGCGACAAGGAACTGCGGGTGCCGGGACCTCTCACGGTCGCCGGCCGTCAACTCAAGCGCTACCACGTCGACCAGCCGGAACGGCGGATCGAGCCGGAGGTGGAACGGGCCGCGTATGCGGTGCTGCCCCGCCTGCTGCCGGCCCGCGACGGCAACGACACCCCGTCGGCGGGCTGGGTGGTGCTGCACCGGGGCGCCGACACGGGGGCGTACCTGCTGGCGTACAGCTGGGTCTGGGACAACGTGGTCGAGGTGCGCATCGCGGCGGCCGGCCAGCCAGCCCTGGACTGCCCGGACGACGACCCCACCCGCTTCGTCGACCTGGCCCGCCCGTGGGCGGGCTGCGTCTGGGAGCTGGGCGTGCTGGAGCACGAGCGGGCCGCCTGGGCCCGGCACGTGCTGGCGCCGGAGCGCCCGGACCTCGCCGGCTGGCTCGCCGACACCCGCGCCGAGGGGCCGGTGGGCCGCTGATGGGCGAGTTCGACTTCCTCGTCGGCACCTGGGACGTCGCCAACCGGCGCCTGTACGAGCGGCACGTCGGCAGTGACGACTGGGACGAGTTCCCCGGCGTCTCCGTGGCCCGCGGCTTCTTCGGCGGCGCCGGCAGCTTCGACGAGATCACCTTCCCCACGCGGGGCTTCTCCGGCGCCACCGTGCGCATCTTCGACCCGGCGGCCGGCACCTGGTCGATCTACTGGATGAACAGTCGGCGCGGGGTGCTGGAGCTGCCGCCGGTGGTGGGCCGGTTCACCGACGGAGTCGGCACGTTCTTCGCCGACGACGTCGACGAGGGCCGGCCGATCCGGTGCCGGTTCGTCTGGTCGGGCGTCACCGCGACCTCCTGCCGCTGGGAGCAGGCGTTCTCCACCGACGGCGGGCGCACCTGGGAGACCAACTGGACGATGGACTTCACCCGGAGGCCGGGCGGCTGACCGGGCCCGGGCGGGCTCAACCGGCGGCGACGCCGAGCCGGTGGGGCATCTCCCAGCCCTCGGCGAGCCGGGACGGGTGCACGTTCTGCCCGCCGCCGAAGAACTCGCAGAACTTCATGATCAGCGGGTCCCAGCGCAGCGGGTCCACGTGGCTCGTCCCGGGGATGACCAGCTCCTCCTCGACGTACGCGCGCAGCACCTCGACCTGGAAGGCGGTGGCTCGCACGTCGGCCCCGGCGAAGGGGTGGGCCGCGATCACCCGGCACTCCAGCTGGACCGGGCACTCCGCGACCCGGGGTGCCCGGACCAGCTCCGAGGGCTGCGCGGTCAGCCCGGCCAGGGCGAACTTGTCCGGCTCGTACCGGTAGCCCTGGCGCAGCTTGTACGCCGGCACGTCCGGCCGGCCCGTGGTGAGCGCGATCCGGTCGACCGCGTCGACCATCGCCGAGGACGGCAGGTTGAGCACGCACTCGCGTTCGCGCAGCAGGTTGGCGGTGGTCCGGCCGCTGTCGCCGAGCCCGAGCATGGCGTGCTGCCCCAGCCACCACGCCGACGACATCGGCGCGAGATTCGCCGTGCCGTCCGGGTTGCGCGAGCTGACCAGGACCACCGGAGTTCCGAAGTAGAGCACCTTCAGACCGGGAATCACGTGCACACTTCCGCCTTTCATCGAGGGCGTGACGGGCGCCGCGCCTCCCGCCCCCGACTCTGCACGTTCCCGGCCGGCCGGTGCTGGCGGCGATCGGACGTCGCGCTTCGACCACCTGGGCGGAAGCCGCCCGGCGGGGTCAGGGCGGCGGGGGAGCGGTGCCGCGGTAGATCGCGGCCAGCCAGACGTCGAGCAGCACGTCGACCACGTTCCGCTCGGCCACGGCCGGCCCGTCGCCGGCGAACGTGGCGTACCAGACGCGCTCGTTCATCGAGTTGAGCGCGATGGCCAGGTCGCGGGCCGGCACGCCGTCGGGGGCCGCGCCGCGGCGGCGCTCGGCCTCGATCGCGGTCTCGATCGCCTGCACCCAGCGTTCCAGCACGCCTGCCCACAGCCGGCGCACCTCGGCGTTGGTGCCGCGTACCTGGGCGCAGGCCAGCACCACCGCCCGGTGGGCGCCGAACGTCTCGTGGAACCGGTCGATCAGCTCCCGCCAGCGCGCCCGCGGATCCTCGGCCAGCCGCTCGAGCACGTCGCCGGCCGCGGCGTCGGCCTCCTCGGTGACCCGGTCCAGCAGCGTCAGCAGCACTGCGTCCTTGGAGGGGAAGTAGAAGTAGAAGGTGGGCCGGGAGATGCCCGCGCCCCGCGCCAGGTCGTCGACGGAGACGTCGGCGACGGCCCGCTGCCGCAGCAGCCGCTCGGCGGTGGCCAGGATGGCCGACTCGCGTTCGTCGCCGGCCGACCGCGCCGCGCGGCGTCCGCGCGTGGTGGCGCTCCCGGCGGCCGTACGGGCGGGCGTCATGGCCGCCGACTCTACACCGGATCGACGCGGTGTCGACGGGACTCGACAGGGTGTTGACTGGCGTCGACGGCCGTGGATAGTGTCCGGTGTCATCCGCGGACGGGGGAGGCGAGATGGCCACCGACCACGTCGACGTGCTCGTCGTCGGCGCCGGCCTGTCCGGCGTCGGCGCCGCCTGCCACCTGCGCCGCCACTGTCCGGAGAAGACGTACGCAGTGCTGGAGGCCCGCGACGCGATCGGCGGCACCTGGGACCTGTTCCGCTACCCCGGCGTCCGCTCCGACTCCGACATGTTCACCCTCGGCTATTCGTTCAAGCCGTGGACGGACCCGAAGGCGATCGCCGACGGCGATGCCATCCGCGACTATGTCCGCCGGACCGCCCAGGAGTACGGCGTCACCGACCACATCCGCTTCCGGCACCGTGTCGTGCGCGCCGAGTGGGACAGCGGGCGGGCCCGCTGGACGGTGCACGCCCACCGCGACGACACCGCCGAGACGGTCGAGCTGACCTGCTCGTTCCTGTTCACCTGCTCGGGCTACTACCGCTACGACGCCGGCTACGCCCCGCAGTTTCCCGGCACGGAGCGGTACGCGGGGCGGATCGTGCACCCGCAGCACTGGCCCGAGGACCTCGACCACGCCGGCAAGCGGGTGGTGGTGATCGGCAGCGGCGCCACGGCGGTGACCCTGGTGCCCGCGATGGCCGAGCGCGCCGCCCACGTGACCATGCTCCAGCGCTCACCCACGTACGTCGTGGCGCTGCCCTCGCGCGACGTCGTCGCCGACGCGCTGCGGCGCTGGCTGCCGGCGAAGGCCGCGTATCCGGTGGTGCGCTGGAAGAACGTCCTGCTCGCCACCGCCAACTTCCAGCTCAGCCGGCGCGCCCCTGTCCTGGTGAAGAAGCTGCTGCTGCGCGCCGCCCGGAGCCGGCTGCCGGCCGGCTACGACGTCGACCGGCACTTCTCGCCCCGCTACGACCCCTGGGACCAGCGGCTGTGCGTGGTACCCGACGGCGACCTGTTCACCGCGGTGAGGAGGGGCCGGGCTTCGGTGGTCACCGACACCGTCGACACCTTCACCGAGCGGGGCGTCCGGCTCTCCTCCGGCGAGGAGCTGGCGGCCGACGTCGTGGTCACCGCCACCGGGCTCAACCTGCTCGCCCTCGGCGGCATGACCCTGGCCGTGGACGGCGCCGAGGTCGACCTGGCGGGCACCGTCGCCTACAAGGGCATGATGCTCTCCGGGGTGCCGAACTTCGCGATGACCATCGGCTACACCAACGCCTCGTG
Organism: Micromonospora sp. NPDC023814; assembly: GCF_040639595.1. NCBI lineage: Bacteria > Bacillati > Actinomycetota > Actinomycetes > Micromonosporales > Micromonosporaceae > Micromonospora > Micromonospora sp. NPDC023814. Next base: position 12,994 of record NZ_JBFAAF010000084.1, on the reverse strand, counting down.
GACGCTCAAGGCCGACCTGGTGGCCACCTACGTCTGCCGGCTGCTGCGGCACCTGGACCGCACCGGCCACCAGGTCGTCACCCCGCTGCCGCCCCCCGACGGCGAGTTGCGGCCGATAATCGACCTGACGGCCGGGTACGTGCTGCGCAGCGTCGACGCCCTGCCGAAGCAGGGCGACCGGGCGCCGTGGCGGCTGTACCAGAACTACCCCCGGGACGTGCTGCTGATGCGGCACGGCCGACTCACCGACTCCGGCGTGCGGTTTGCCCCCGCCGGCACACCGGAAAGGAGGACCGTCCGTGCGTAGGTTCGTCTTCACGGGCGGCACGGCAGCCGTCACGGGCGCCGCCAGCGGGATCGGCGAGGCCCTCGCCCACGGGCTGGCCCGCCGGGGCAGCGACCTGGTGCTGCTCGACCGCGACGCCGGGCGGCTCGACGCCGTGGTCGCGGCCGTCCGCGCCGCGCACCCCGACCGGCAGCTCACCACCTACCTGGTCGACCTGGCGGACGCCGCCGCGACGGCGCGGGTGGTTGAGGAGGTCCGGCAGCGGCATCCGGCGATCCGGCTGCTGGTCAACAACGCCGGGGTGGCGCTGGGCGGCCGGTTCGACCAGGTGACACTCGACGAGTTCAGCTGGGTCGTCGACGTCAACTTCCGGGCTGTGGTGCAGCTGACCCACGCCCTGCTGCCCACGCTGCGGGCGGAGTCCGGCGCGCACCTGGTCAACGTCTCCAGCATCTTCGGGGTCATCGCCCCGGCCGGGCAGGCCGCCTACTCGGCCAGCAAGTTCGCCGTCCGCGGCTTCACCGAGGCGCTGCGCCACGAGCTGGCCGACGACGGGATCGGGGTGACCTCCGTGCACCCGGGCGGCATCCGCACCCGGATCGCGCAGAACGCCCGGGTGGGCAGCGGCGTCTCCGCCGAGGAGTTCGAGACGGGCCGCCGGCAGTTCGAGCGGCTGCTCACCATCGACCCCGCCAAGGCCGCCGAGGTGATCCTGCGCGGGGTGGAACGCCGCCGGGGCCGGGTGCTGATCGGCTGGTCGGCGAAGCTGCCCGACCTGCTGGCCCGGGTGGCGCCGGCGTCGTACCACCGGGTCCTGGCGTTCGGGCTCGACCGGCTGGCGGGCGGTCCCGCACGCCGCGGCACGGCCACGCCGTCCGCCCCGCCGCAACGGCGACCCGAGGTGGCCCCCGCGGCCGACCCGGCCGGGGAGCCGGCATGACCGCCCCGGCCGCGCGCCGGCCCCGGCACGTCACCGTCGACGGCCGGCGGGTGTGCCACCGCGTCGACGGCGACGGGCCCCCGGTGGTGCTGCTGCACGGCATCGGCCGCACCCTGCGCGACTTCACCGAGCTGCACGAGCTGCTCGCCGACCGGTTCCGGGTGCACAGCGTCGACCTGCCCGGCTACGGCGGCTCGCTGCCGATGGCCCAGCCCTGCACCCTGCCGGCGCTCGCCGGGTTCGTCGGCCGCTACCTCGACGCCGTCGGCGTCGACCGGCCCGCGCACGTGGTCGGCAACTCCCTGGGCGGTGCGATCGCCATGCGACTCGCGGCGTCCGAGCCGGCCCGGGTGGCCAGCCTGGCGCTGGTCAACAGCGCCGGCTTCGGCCGGGAGGTGACCATCGCGCTGCGCCTGCTCGCGCTGCGCCCGCTGGGCCGGCTGCTGCTGCGGCCCAGCCGGTGGGCCGCCCGCCGCGCCGAGCTGTCCCTGTTCCACGACCCGGCCTTCGCCACCGCCGAACGCGTCGCGTACGCCCTGGAGGTCGCCCGGCTGCCGTACGCGGCCCGGGTGATGCTGGAGACCGCCCACCATCTCGGCACGTTCCGGGGCGTGAGCGCGCAGTGGCGGGAGGAGCTGCTGTCGGAGGTGGAGCGGCTGGACATCCCCACCTTCGTCGTCTGGGGCGACCGGGACCTGATCCTCCCGGCGTCGCACCTCGACGCCGCCCGGGCGCGGCTGCCCAGAGCCCGCACCCACCTGTTCCGCAACTGCGGGCACATGCCGCAGATCGAGTGCGCCGAGGAGTTCCACCGCCTGCTCGTAGACTTCTGGTCCACGGCGGGAGCGGACGCCGCCCCGGCGTCCGCCGGCGCCGCCCCGCCCGACGACGCTGCTCCGTCCGGCCACGGCGCGCCGCCCGCCGTGGATCGACCGGTGGTCGCGGAGGCAGGCTGACGTCCGGCCCGGCACGGGGGGCCGGACACGCCCCGTCCGTCCCGGGCGGGGCGTCAGGGTGGCCCCGGCGCCGGCTCGCCCCGGCCCGTCCGGATCGCCCGCCGCCGGTCCACCACCGTCACCGCCACCACGAAGCAGAGGTCGAAGAACAGCTCCAGCGGCGTCGTCGCCCGATGCTCCTCGTCGGGGCGGCGCGCCACGTCGGGCGGTACCACGGCCGCAGCCCTCGCGTCGTGGCCACCGGCCTCTCCTCGCGCCGCTCGCGGACCCGCCCCCACCATAGGCACGCCGGCGGTCCGTCCGGGTCGGTTCGTCCCGGCCGACGCCCACCCCGGGCCGTGGCCCCCGCCCCACCCGCGGCGCCGGCAAGAACCGGTGCGGCGGTGGTCCGGCTTCACAGGTCTGCGAGGGGTCCTTCCTGGCGGCTGAGGGCCAGGAGCAGTTGCCGTGTGCGTCGCAGTTCCTCGGGGTCGGTGCGCGCCGGCGCAGCCTCGGCGATCTCGGAGATGTCCTACGAGCTGGGCGTAGCACTGGGCATCGCCCTGCTCGGCACCGTGCACACCGTGCTGTACCGCGCCGGCCTGCCCGACCTGTCCGCGCTCGGAGACGCCACCCGCGAGGCCGTCACCGAGTCGCTGGCCGCAGGAACTCCGGCGCTGGCCGGAACCGGCGAGCAGGGCACGCTGATCCTGGCCGCCGCCCGCGACGCCTTCACCCACGGCATGCAGATCACCTCGCTCGTCGCCGCGGCCCTGCTCCTCCTGGCCGCCCTGACCGCGTGGAAAGTCATCCCCTCCGACCGGCGCTCCTGATTCCCGCGATACCGGCTGTCCGGGCACGGGTAGGAGACGGGTCGCCGCCGACCACGGGCCGGGTGTAGGTGAGCGGTGGGCCCGGCGGGGAAAGCGGGTGGGATGTCCGACGTGACCCTCTTTCTCGGCGGCGACGTGATGACCGGCCGGGGCGTGGACGCGATCCTGCCCGCACCGGGTCCGCCCGAACTGCGCGAACCCGCCGTCCGGGACGCCCGCGACTACGTGGCCCTGGCCGAGGCGGCCGCCGGCCCGGTCCCGCGCCCGGCGCCGCCGGCCTGGCCGTGGGGCGAGGCGCTCGACCTGCTGGACGCGCTGCGGCCGGACGTGCGGGTGGTCAACCTGGAGACGGCGGTGACGGGCCGGGGCTCGCACGCCCCGGCCAAGGCGATCCACTACCGGATGCACCCGGCGAACCTGCCCTGCCTGACCGCGGCCCGGCTGGACGTCTGCGCGCTGGCCAACAACCACACCCTCGACTTCGGCGAGGTCGGCCTCACCGACACCCTCGACGCGCTGGCCGGCGCCGGCATCGCCACCGCCGGCGCCGGCCGGGACGAGGCGTCGGCCTGGGCGCCCGCCCGGATGCCACTCGCGGCGGGCCGCCGCCTGCTGGTCTGGTCGGTGGCCGCCCCGTCCAGCGGCGTGCCCCCGCCCTGGGCGGCCACCGCCGACGCGCCCGGGGTGGCGTACCTGCCGGAGGTCTCCGCCGCGTCGGCCGACGCGCTGGCCGGCCGGATCGTCGCCGTGGCGGGGCCGGGGGACCGGGTGCTGGTCTCCGTGCACTGGGGCTCCAACTGGGGGTACGACGTGCCGCCCGAGCACGTCGACTTCGCCCACCGGCTGGTCGACGCGGGGGTGGACGTGGTGCACGGCCACTCGTCGCACCACCCGCGCCCGGTCGAGGTGTACCGCGACCGGCTGGTCCTCTACGGCTGCGGCGACATGGTCGACGACTACGAGGGGATCGGCGGGCAGGAGGCGTACCGGCCGGAGCTGCGGCTGCTCTGGCTGCCCACTCTCGACGCGGCGACCGGGGCGCTGCGTCGGCTGCGGGTGGCCCCGGTGCGGATGCGCCGGATGCGGCTGGAGCGGGCCGCGCCCGGGGGCTCCCGCTGGCTCGCGGACCTGCTGGGCGGCTTCGGCCCGCCGTTCGCCTCCGGGTTCGACGTGGACCCCGACGGGCTGCTGACCCTCCACCCGCGCTGACGACCCGCCCGACGGGGAGGCGCGCCGACCGCCCGGCCTGGCCGTTTCCCCGCGTCGACGGTCGCCGTCCTGGCCGTGGCCCGCGCCGACCGTGGCGTGTGCCACCCGGAGGACGGGGCGATCGGTCGCGTCGACGCCAGGGGCGCATCATAGATACATGACGCATCCCTCCCCGTCCCGCCGGGTCGCCGCGCCGTCGGCCGCCGAACGCGCCTACCGCCACCTCAAGCGGGCGATCCTGGAGCAGATCCACCCGGGCGGTTCGCTGGTCAGCGAGGGGGAGATCGCCGAGGCCGCCGGCGTGTCCCGCACGCCGGTCCGGGAGGCGCTGCTGCGCCTGGAGGCCGAGGGGCTGGTCAAGCTCTACCCCAAGCGGGGCGCGCTGATCCGTCCGGTCTCGGCCCGGGAGATCACCGACGTGATCGAGGCGCGGCGACTGGTCGAGCTGCACGCCGCCGAGCGGATCTGGCCCCGCCGGGCGGCGCTGCGGGAGGGGCTCGCCGCCCGGCTGGCCGAGATGCGCGCCGCGCACGCCGCCGGCGACGTGACCGCGCTGATGGAGGCCGACCGTGCCTTCCACGCCATCGTGGTCGACGCGGCCGGCAACGAGATCCTCGCCGAGCTGTACCAGCGGCTGCGCGACCGGCAGCTGCGGATGGGGGAGGCCAGCTTCCGGCTCTCGCCCGGCTGGGCCGAGACGGCGCTGGCCGAGCACGCCGCCCAGCTCGCCGCGCTCGACTCCGACGACCCCGGGCCCTGGCTCGCCGCCGTCGCCGCGCACATCGACAAGGCCGCGGACGTGCTGCGGACGCTGCCGTGACCGTCCTGACCACCCCGGCGTCCGCGCCGGTCGCGCCGCGCCGTGCCGCCGCGCTGGTCTGGGGCGTGGCGGTGAGCGCGTACGTGGCCGCGGTGTTCCACCGCAGCTCGCTGGGCGTCACCGGGGTCGACGCGGCACACCGCTTCGAGATCAACTCCTCGGTGCTGGCCACCTTCTCCGTCGCCCAGCTCGCCGTGTACGCGCTGATGCAGGTGCCGGTCGGCGTGCTGCTCGACCGGTTCGGTTCCCGGCGGCTGCTCATCGCCGGCGGCGCACTGATGGTCGCCGGCCAGGCCTGCTTCGCCCTCGCCACCGACGTGCGCCTCGCCGTGGCTGCCCGCGTCCTGGTCGGGCTCGGCGACGCGATGACCTTCATCAGCGTGCTGCGGATCGTGGCGTTCTGGTTCCCGGGGCGACGCAACCCGATGATGACCCAGCTCACCGGGACGCTCGGGCAGCTCGGGGCGATCCTCGGCGCCGTACCGCTGGTGGCGCTGCTGCACCGGGCCGGCTGGACTCCCGCCTTCCTCGCCGTCGCGGCGGTGGGCGCGACGGTGCTCCTGATGATCGTGGTTGCCGTCCGGGACACCCCGCACGGGGAGACCACCCCCGGCCCGGCACCCGACCTCGCCGCCGTGCGCCGGAAACTGCGGGCCGCCTGGGCCGAGCCGGGCACCCGGCTGGGTCTCTGGACGCACTTCGTCACGCAGTTCTCCGGCTCCGTGTTCGCCCTGCTCTGGGGATACCCGTTCCTGGTGCAGGGGCAGGGGCTCAGCCCGACGGCCGCCGCGTCGCTGCTCACCCTGATGACCGTTGCCATGTTCCTGACCGGGCCGGTGATCGCGCACCTGTGCGCCCGGCATCCGTTCCACCGGTCGGTGCTGGTCTTCGTGATCACCGGCGCCACCGCCGCGGTCTGGGCCGTCGTGCTGGCCTGGCCGGGACGCGCGCCGGGCTGGCTGCTGGTCACGCTGGTGCTGGTCCTGGCGGTCAACGGCCCGGGCTCCATGATCGGCTTCGACTACGCGCGTACCGCCAACCCGGTCAACCGGATCGGCAGCGCCAGCGGCGTGGTCAACGTCGGGGGCTTCCTCGCCTCCATCGTGCTGGTGCTGGCCGTCGGCGTGGTGCTCGACCTGGCCACGCCGGCCGGCCGGGCCGCCCCGGACCTGGCCGCCTTCCGCTGGGCCTTCGCCGTGCAGTACGCCCTCTGGGCGCTCGGCGCGGTGCAGGTCCTGCGCTACCGCAACGCCGCCCGTCGGGAGGCCGCCGCGCGGGCGCGTACCCCGGCCACGCCCTGAGCCCGGCGCGGCCGGGCCCGGCGCCGGGCCCCGGCCCGCCTCACCGTCGGCGGAGCCGGCGGCGGAGGGTCAGGTCGTCGAGCACCAGGGTCAGGCCGGCCCCGAGCAGCCAGACGTCCTTGGCCAGGCCGATGCCCTGCTGGGTGGGCTTCAGGCTGCCGGGCTCGCGCATCCCCGGCGTCTTGAGGTAGAGCTGCACCAGACCCGCGCCGAACGCGGCCAGCCCCAGCCCCGCGAGCGCCGACGGGACGAACGGCGCGAGCAGCGCCGCGCCCAGGGCGACCTCGGCCCGGGAGAGCAGCCGGGCGAATCGGTTCGGATCGAGCTGCCCGAGCTGCGGGATCGCGCCGACGGCCATCCCGTGCATGCCCTGCGCCGCCTCCCCTTCCAGGCTCCGCTTGCCGAGGCCGGAGTTGAGGATGAACGCTCCGGTGCTGACCCGCAGCGGCAGATGACTGACCTTCATGGCGCACTCCCGTCCCACCGTCGAACCGTGCCCCCGCCTACCCCGGCCACGAGGTGATAACCGCCCGACCTGGCGTTGGGACGACGGATGATCAGCGGTAACGTCGCCGAGGGGACGTCACCCCACGGTGCCGCCGCAGCGCACCCTGGATGACGGCGGCGGCGCGCCGGCGTGGAGCAGGAGGAAATCGTGAGCCAACAGGTCAGGGGAGTCATCTCCCGCAGCAAGGGCGCGCCGGTCGAGGTGACGACGATCGTGGTGCCGGACCCGGGGCCCGGCGAGGCGGTCGTGCGGATCCTGTCCTGCGGGGTCTGCCACACCGACCTGCACTACCGCGAGGGCGGCATCAACGACGACTACCCGTTCCTGCTCGGGCACGAGGCCGCCGGCATCGTCGAGGAGGTCGGGGCCGGCGTCGACAGCGTCGCGCCCGGCGACTTCGTGGTGCTCAACTGGCGGGCCGTCTGCGGCGTGTGCCGCGCCTGCCGCCGGGGCCGCCCCTGGTACTGCTTCGCCACCCACAACGCGTCCCAGAAGATGACCCTCACCGACGGCACCGAACTCGCCCCGGCGCTCGGCATCGGCGCCTTCGCCGAGAAGACGCTGGTCCACGCCGGCCAGTGCACGAAGGTGGACCCGGCCGCCCGGCCCGCCGCCGTCGGGCTGCTCGGCTGCGGCGTGATGGCCGGTCTCGGCGCCGCCATGAACACCGGCGGGGTCACCCGGGGCGACTCGGTGGCCGTGATCGGCTGCGGCGGCGTCGGGGACGCGGCGGTCGCCGGCGCGGCGCTGGCCGGCGCGACGACGATCATCGCGGTGGACACCGACCCCCGCAAGCTCGACTGGGCCCGCAAGTTCGGCGCCACGCACACCGTGAACGCCCGCGAGGACGACGCGGTCGAGGCGATCCGCGCCGCGACCGGCGGCTTCGGCGCCGACGTGGTGATCGACGCGGTGGGCCGCCCGGAGACCTGGAAGCAGGCCTTCTACGCCCGCGACCTGGCCGGTACGGTCGTGCTGGTGGGCGTGCCGACGCCGGAGATGACCGTCGACGTGCCGCTGCTGGACGTGTTCGGCCGCGGCGGCTCGCTGAAGTCGAGCTGGTACGGCGACTGCCTGCCCAGCCGGGACTTCCCGATGCTCACCGAGCTCTACCTGCAGGGCCGCCTCGACCTGGACGCGTTCGTCACCGAGGAGATCGCGCTGGACGGGGTCGAGGAGGCGTTCGCCCGGATGCACCGCGGCGACGTGCTCCGTTCGGTGGTGGTCCTCTGATGGCGGCCCGCGTCGACCACGCCGTCACCTCCGGCACCTTCTCCCTCGACGGCCAGACCTTCGACGTGGACAACAACGTCTGGATCGTCGGCGACGACACCGAGTGCGTCGTCGTCGACGCCCCGCACGACGTCGACGCGATCCTGGCCGCCGTCGGCGACCGGCGGGTACGCGCCGTCCTCGCCACCCACGCCCACGACGACCACGTCCGGGTGGCCCCGGCGCTGGCCCGGGCCACCGGCGCGCCGGTGCTGCTGCACCCCGCCGACCGGGTGCTGTGGGACATGGTGCACCCGGACGAGGTGCCGGGCGGGGAGCTGCGCGACGGGCAGACCGTCGAGGTGGCCGGGGTCGCGCTGACCGTCCTGCACACTCCCGGCCACAGCCCCGGCGCGTGCAGCTTCCACGCCCCGGCGCTCGGCGTGGTGTTCACCGGCGACACGCTCTTCGCCGGCGGGCCCGGCGCCACGGGGCGCTCGTACAGCGACTTCGGCACGATTGTCGCCTCGATCCGGGACCGGCTGCTCACCCTGCCGCCGGAGACGGTGGTGCACACCGGGCACGGCGACAGCACCACCGTCGGCGCGGAGGCCCCGCACCTGGACGAGTGGCTGGCCCGAGGGCACTGACCGCGCGGGCCGGCGGGCCGGCCACGGTCGGACCGCCGGCCCGGTCCGGGCGACGCTCCTCCCCGGGCGGCCGGGGGAGGAGCGTCGGCGTCGGTCAGAGCGGGCGGCGGATGTGCAGGCGGACCGTCGTGCCGACGGCGGTGCTGTACACCCGGACCAGGTCGCAGAGCGCCTGCACGATCACCAGGCCCCGCCCGCCGACGCCGTCCTTCGCCGGAGTCAACCGGCCGGCCAGCGGGTCGGTCAGCCAGCCGTCGTCGTGGATCTCGCAGACCAGGTGCTCAGCGGTCCGCCAGACCCGCAGCACGCCCGCGCCCCCGGCGTGCGCGATGCTGTTCGTGGCCAGCTCGGTCACCGCGATCTGCAGGTCGGCCACCCGGTCCTCGTCCAGCCCGGCGGCCTGGCCGTGGCCGGCGACGAACGCGCGCACGGCGGGCAGGCTGTCGACCTGGTAGGCCAGTGCCGCGACCGGTTCCGCCGGTGCCGGCAGCGGGGTGTTGTAGCGGGCGACCACCTCCGACGGGGCGTACGCCCCGCTCGACCGCCGCCCCGCGTCGTCGACGAGCACCGGGTGCGTGGCGCACGCGTCGGTCAGCACGTCGTCGTCGAGGCCCGCCACGTCGTACGGGCAGAGGATGGTGGCGTCGCGGCCGGCGAACGCCATGTTTATCAGCGCCTCGTGCTGGGCGCAGGCCGGATACTCGGTGTCGCTGCGTCCGGCCCAGATCGGCTCGCCGATGATCCGTACCCGCCGGCCGGCGTGCTCGTCGATGAACGCCTGCAAGACCCACGGGATGATCCGCCCCGGGTTCCGGCCGGCCACGCTCATGTCCGCCCAGCGCACGCCGTCCATCGCGCCGACCGCGGCGCGGACCAGCCACAGGTTGGCACCGGGCATCGCGACCAGCACCGGTTCTGCGGCGGCCAACCCGCTGGTGATGAACGGCACCGTGCCCGCCAACAGTTCGTCCGGGTCGCGGTAGAAGAGGCCCTCGTGCACGAAGGTGCCCGCTGTGCCGCCCGGCCCGGTCATGCCGCCCGTCCCACGGGGGACGAGCCCGACGTGTCCAGGGAGTCGGCGGCGGCCCGACGGTGGCGGAGACCAGGGGCGACGAAACGGCCGACGGCGGCGAGCGCGTAGGTCTCGTCGTCGTCGGCCCCGCAGACGTGGTCCCCCAGGGCGGCCTGGTCGACCACCGCACCAACAGTCAATTCCCTGCCTTCCGGTCGGCGCTCCCACTGTAATCCCCGGTTTCGGTACCGGCCCAGCGGGTGAACCGTAGGTGCCCGGCGCACCGTGACCGACTAGGCTCTGCCGGCATGACGACGGAGGACGCCGGCCACCCACCTGCCGTACGCCAGCTTCGTCTGGTCGTGGAGGCCGAGGACTACGAGGCGGCGGTCGTCTTCTTCCGTGACGCGCTGGGCCTGTCCGAGCAGGCCGCCTTCACGGGGGAGGGCGACGCGCGGGTGGTGATCCTCGACGCCGGCCGGGCGACGCTGGAGATCGCCAACCCGGCGCAGAAGCGGATGATCGACGAGGTCGAGGTCGGGCGGCAGGTCGCCCCGAAGATCAGGGTGGCGTTCGAGGTGGACGACAGCCGGTCCGCCACCCGCCGCCTGGTCTCCGCCGGCGCCACCGAGATCGCCCCGCCGACCGTGACCCCGTGGCAGTCGCTCAACGCGCGCCTCGACGCCCCGGCCGGCCTGCAGATCACGCTCTTCCAGGAACTGCTCGGCGCGGACGAGCGGGCGACCCTCGACGGCTTCGGCACCGACCGGGCGCGCGAGGAGTAACCGCTGCTCCGGCCGGCACCGAAAACCGGGTGCGTCCCGGCCCGCGCGCGGGAAGTATTCGCAGCCGTGCACCCCACCGCCGGTCCGGCCGCCGTCGACGCGGCACTCACCCCCGCCCAGCGCGCGGCGATCGGGCACGTCCGCGCGGCGGCGTTGCGTGACCGCCCCGCCGCCCTGGCCGCCATCGCCCGCGCGCTCGCGGGCTCGGGCGTGACCCACCGGCCGGAGCGGCTGATCGCCGCGGTCGGCCGGCACGGCCGCCTCACCCTCAACTTCCACCCGGACCGGCTGCGCGCCGACGGGCGTACGGTCGCGTCGGCGCTCGCTACCGAGGGCATATACCGCAGCCAGTTCGAGACCGGCATCTCCAACGGCGGGCTGACCGCCTTCCCCGGGGGCGACCGGGACCGCTGGGAGGAGACGCTCTTCGGCGGCGCCTACCAGGTGCCCGGCGTGCCCCCGACGGACCGGCCGAAGTACGGCGGCCTGAACCTGCTCGACCACCCGGACGGTGCCAGCCCCCGGTTCGGCTCCTGCCACCTGCGGCTGCGCCCCGAGGTGCTGGCCCGGGCGACGTTCTGCTTCGGCGACAGTCACCTGGGCCCCCGCGACCTGGGCACCGTCGACGTCTTCGAGCCGGTGCTGGCGGCCCTGCTCGCGGCTACCGACGGCACCGGGGTCAGCCTGGGCGTGCCGGGGGACGTGGTGGCCCTGGTCCGGGCGCTGCTGCGCCGCCGCGAGGAGGCCGCGTGGGCCCCCGGCGCCGCGGGTCGCGCCCTCGACGACTACATCGAGGCCCAGATCCACGGGGAGTTGAGCCTGGCCCGGGACGTGGAGGCGGTGGTCGTGGACCCGTCCTTCCGGGGCACCGAGGCCGGCGAGACCCTCGACGCGCTGGCCCGTCGGCACGGCGTCGCCCTGCACTGGCACGCCGGCTTCGCGCTTCCCGTCGACCGGATCGACCCCGACTTCCGGGGGCCGGCCATCCCCTCGCTGGCCGCCCGGGTGCATGCCGAGTTCGCCCGGCCGGGCGAGCAGGTCGACGCCGCCCTGATCGGGCGCGCGGCGGTCTCCGTGGTCACCGAACCGTCCCGCTGGGCCGACCGGGGGCCGGCCGAGGTCACCCTCCAGCACCTCAAGCAGCTCTGGCACGTCCTCGTCCGGTTCGGCGCGCCCCACGCCGCCTGAGCCGGTCCGGTCCGGCACCGGGCGAACCCTCACCGGTCCGGCCTCGCGGTGGCCGAGTCCCGGCCGTCCCGGCCCGGACTCGGCCGGCCTGGGTCGATCGTCCGGTTCATCCTTCCCGGCACCGACTTCCGGGGAATGTGATCGCCCGTCCCGCGTGCCGGGTGACGGGGACCGCAGCAGGCCACCGCCGGCTCATATCCGGAATGCCCGACAGGCCAGGCTGGTTGTGTCCCCCGTACCGCCGGAACCGAAACCTCCTCCGGCGCGGAAGTTTCCCCCCGAGGAGCGCTCAGCACGGAGCGCTTCGCCTGACCGAAAGGGCAACCATCGTGAAGTACGACTTCACTCGGTGGCTCCCGGCCATCGCGAAGGACTCGAAGGACTCGAACCGCAAGATCGCGCTGAGCGTCGTGGGTGTCGCCGCCCTCGGCGGCCTGGCCTTCGGGCCGACGGCCGTGGCCGCCCCTGTCACCAGCACGCCGCACGAGGGCGCCGTGGCCGCGATCGAGCAGGCCACCGGCCAGGGCAAGCCGGCCCCCAGCGAGGAGTCGGCCCTGACCACCGGCGGCCAGACGGCCAAGCCGGTCGCCGACAAGCCCGCCCGGGACGAGCTGATCCCGCACGGCGTGCAGGGTGCCCAGTCGCGCATCCCGCTCGACGACGCGCAGCTCGCCAACGCCAAGGCCATCATCGAGGAGGCCAAGGAGACCGGCGTGGGTGAGCGGGGCGCGGTCATCGGCATCGCGACGTCGCTCCAGGAGTCGAAGCTCTACAACCTCGGCCACCTGGGCGCGTACAACGACCACGACTCGCAGGGCCTGTTCCAGCAGCGCCCGTCGTCGGGTTGGGGTTCGCCCGACCAGATCACCGACCCCGAGTACGCCTCGCGGGCGTTCTTCGAGGCGCTCAAGAACGTCGGCGGTTGGCAGGACCTGCCGCTGACCTCCGCCGCACAGACGGTGCAGGTCTCGGCCTTCCCGTTCGCGTACGCGCAGTGGGAGGAGCAGGCGGCGGACATCGTCGCCCAGCTCTGGTGACGACCGCGTGACAACCGCATGACCCGACCGGCCGGTCCCGATGTCAGGGGCCGGCCGGTCGGTTGCGTCTTGCGGGTCTCTTCCGGCGCTGTGCATCCCCCTGCCTGTCGGGTGGGGTGTGTTGCGGTGCCTGGTGGTAGGGGTGTGGCCCGCCGTGCCCGGCTCCGGGCGGTCAGGCTTGATAGCCCCGACCCCTGCGTCGGCATGCTCATGCCGCCGCCTCCCTTCGGATGACTCGTGGGCTCACGGACGGGTGGTCCCGCTCGACGGCACGCCCG
>NZ_JBFAAF010000083.1:0-29135 GCF_040639595.1 Micromonospora sp. NPDC023814 | reverse complement strand
GGCGCGACCTTCGTCAACGGCCGCCTCGTCGAACGACCCGAAGACACTGTGGCCGCGTAGCAACTACCTCATCCACAGATCTTGACGATTCCTCGAGCGAGAGTCACTTCAGCCCCTACCGGTATCCGCATCTGCCGCCCGACAGAGCATCGGAGACGACCGGATCTGCCGAATTGAGTGCGGTCAGTGTGTTTGGGTTGCCCAGACCGGCTGCTGGGGCTCGTCGTTGTGCACGATGATGTCGACGTGATCGGTCGGGCGGACCGTAGCGAAGTAGAACTGTTGGGAGGGGATGTAACGCTTGCGCCAGCGCCGTTCGACTTCGGCCCGAGATGACACCCGGCGCTCTCGGATCACGGCACGATCCACGGTCTTCTCGAGCGCGGTCGACACGAAGATGCGCAGGTCCCACCGATCAATCAGTTCCGGGCGCATGAGGAAGACGCCGTCGAAGACCAGCAGCGCGTCGTAGTCGTGGGTGTCGAAGTAGCAGCCTTCGGCCGAGTACTCGCCGCGCGGGTAGCGCCGTGCCCGGGGGAAGAGGAAATCGTCGATTGTCGCGCGGATGACGTCGCGGCCCTGTGTGCGCAAGACGACGGCCAGCTCCTCGGCGAGCGTGGTCTTGCCTGCGGCGGGCGGTCCGTCGATGGCAACCCGCGTCGGGTGTGTGACTGTGACGGACCCGACTGCCTCAGCCAGGCGGCCGAGCATCTCGTCGCGGGTGCCTTGGTCCATGTCCTGCCCCGTCCTACCCGCTCGGCCGACACCCACGGGAAAACCGATGACCGTTTCCTGGACCCGCGTTCCTTCTGGAAGTCTGCGCCGAACCGCGCTCGGTTGATCCTCAGCCATGACCGAACAATTATCAGCTGTCTCGCGTCGGCCGGCATACGGATCAATGGCAGCAGGACGTGATCCCGCCCTCGCCTGGTGCGTCGGCATCGCTTTCGTCGGGTGCCTGTGGGCGCGTTCCACGTTCACGAAGCGAGCATGACCTCGACCAGCTCACTCCAGCTCGTCCGGTGCCCTCCCGAGCCGCCTCAGCGAACCGCGCTTCGCCGAGGCGGCGCCGCACTGTCTGCTCGATCCGGGCCGCGTTCGGGTGGGAACGGTCCGGCAGTCCACGCACACCGGCCCTCGCCGCGAGCAGCCGCGCGGGCTGGTCGCGGCGCAGCGCCGGGTCGGCAACCCCGACGAGCACCTGCGCGATCATCGGCGCGTAACCAGCCTCGAACGCCGCCTGACACGCCGCCGCGCGATGCGTACGGGCCTGGCCGATATCGTCGGCCAGGTAGCCCAGCAGGTCGTGGGTCCCCGCACGAACGCCCGCCAGCTCGGCCTCGTTGCATGGCGCGTCCCGCCGTTTCATGGCTGGTAGCGGTAGCCCATGCCGGGTTCGGTGATGAGGTGGCGGGGCCGGGTGGGGTCGGGTTCGAGCTTGCGGCGTAGCTGGGCCATGTACTGGCGCAGGTAGCTGGTCTCGGTCTCGTATCCCGGGCCCCAGACGTCGTGGAGGAGTTGGCGCTGACTGATCAGCTTCCCGGGGTTGCGAAGCAGTGTTTCGAGTACCCCCCACTGGGTGGGGGTCAGTCTGATCTCGGTGCCGTCGTCGCGGGTCACGGTGTGGGCGCCGAGGTCGACGGTGTGCCGGCCGACCTTCGCGGTGGGACTGGCCGCGTCCGCGCCTGTCCCGTGCCGGCGGGTGACGGCACGGATGCGGGCGAGGAGTTCGTCGACGCCGAAGGGCTTGGTGACGTAGTCGTCGGCACCGGCGTCGAGGGCGGTGACCTTGTCGTCGCTGCCGGCGCGGCCCGAGAGCACGATGATCGGGACGGTGGTCCAGCCCCGAATCCCGCGGATGACGTCGACGCCGTCGAGGTCGGGAAGACCGAGGTCGAGTACGACGAGGTCGGGTGGGTGGCTGGCGGCGGCCCTGAGCGCGGCGGCGCCGGTGGCCGCGACGTCGACGTCGTAGCCACGGGCGCGCAGGTTGATGCGCAGGGCGCGCAAGATCTGCGGTTCGTCGTCGACGACGAGGATCCGGTTCATTCCTGCGGGCCCTCCGTGGGTTCGGCCGGTGTGGCGGCGGGCAGCCGCAGCACCATGGTGAGTCCTCCGCCGGGTGTGGTCTCCGGGGTGATGCTGCCACCCATGGCCTCGGCGAGACCGCGGGACAGGGCGAGGCCGAGGCCCACACCGGTGGTGTTGTCGCGGTCGCCGAGGCGCTGGAACGGCAGGAAGACCTGTTCCCACTGGTCCTCGGCGATGCCGGGGCCGGTGTCGATGACGCGTAGTTCGACCTGGCCGGAGTGGGCGCTGGCGGTGATGGTGGGTGGCCGCCCGGGCGGGCTGTGGCGCAGGGCGTTCGCGACGAGATTGACCAGGACCCGCTCCAGCAGGCCCGGGTCGGCGGTGGCGGCCGGCAGGTCGGCGGGGATGTCGGTGGTGACATCGGCCGCCTGCGGGCCGAGTTCGTCCAGGGCCCGGGGCACGACGTCTTCCAGGCCGATCGCCGAGGCGGTGATGCCGAGTGCCCCGGCCTGCAGGCGGCTCATGTCGAGCAGATTCGCCACCAGCCGGCCGAGCCGGTCGAGTGACTCGTCGGCGGTGGCCAGCAGTTCGTCCCGGTCCTCGGCGTCGAAGTCGACGTCGCGGCTGCGCAGGCTGGACACGGCGGCCTTTGCCGACGCGAGGGGGGTGCGTAGGTCGTGGCTGACCGCGGCGAGCAGGGCGGTGCGCATTCGGTCGGCCTCGGCCAGGGGCCGGGCGGCGGCGGCCTCCTCGGCGAGGCGTTCCTGCCGGAGCGCGACGGCGGCCTGTGCGGCGAACGCCTCGATGATGCGCCGGTCGGCGGCCTCCAGCCGCCGGCCGGAGAGCACGACGGTGAGCCGGTCGTCGACGGGTACCGTCGTTTCGCCTGCGCTCGGGCTGCCGGCCGGTGCCTCGCCGACGCTGGCCACGACTCGCCAGGCGTCTTCCTCCCGGTCCCGGCCGGGGCGCCCGGCGGCCTCGGCGGCCAGTTCCAGGACGCTGACCGCGCGCAGCGCGAAGGTTTCCCGGAGCCGTTCCAGCAGCGCCGGCAGCGGGCGTTGCCCGCGCAGGACGTTGCCGGCGACGGTGGCGAGGGTCTGCGCGTCGGCGGATGCGCGGGCTGCCTCGCGGGTGCGCCGGGCTGCGAGGTCGACCACCCAGCTGACCGCTACGGCGACGCCGACGAAGACGCCGAGGGCGAGCAGGTTGTCCGCCTCGGCGATGGTCAGCGTGTAGAAGGGCGGAGCGAAGAACCAGTTCAGCAGCAGGGACCCGCCCAGCGCGGCGAGCAGCGCCGGCCAGAGCCCGCCGACGAGCGCGACGCCGACGACGGCGGCGAGGAAGATCAGGATGTCGTTGGTGAGGGTGAGGTCGGGCAGCGCCCTGAGCAGTGCGGTCAGGGCGGGCATGCCCGCGACGGTGAGCGCGAAGCCGTACAGCCGGCGTCGCCGGGACAGCGCGGCCGGCACCGTCGGTCCGGGCCGGCCGCGACGGACCTCGGCGTGGGTGACCAGGTGTACGTCGATGGGCCCGGACAGTGCGGTCGTGGTCACGCCGACCCCGCGGGAGAACAGTTGCGCGAAGCGGCCGCGGCGGCTGGCGCCGAGCACGAGCTGGGTGGCGTTGACGCCCCGGGCGAAGTCGAGCAACGCAGCGGGGATGTCGGTGCCGAGGACCTGGTGGTAGGTGCCGCCGAGGCTCTCCACCAGCACCCGTTGCCGGGCGAGCTGCGCCGGGTCGGCTCCGGCGAGCCCGTCGCTGCGGGCGACATGCACCGCGAGGAGGTCGGCACCCTTGCTGCGGGCGGCGATCCGGGCCGCGCGCCGGATCAGGGTCCCTCCCTCGGGTCCGCCGGTGAGCGCGACGACGACCCGCTCGCGGGCTTCCCAGGTGGCGGAGATGCCCTGCTGGGCCCGGTACGCGTCGAGTTGCTCGTCGACCTTGTCGGCGAGCCAGAGCAGGGCCAGCTCGCGTAGGGCGGTGAGGTTGCCGACGCGGAAGTAGTTGCCGAGCGCGGCGTCGATCTTGTCCGGCCGGTAGATGTTGCCGTGGGCCATCCGCCGGCGCAGCGCCTCGGGGGTCATGTCGACCAGTTCGACCTGTTCGGCGGCGCGCACGATCTGGTCGGGGACGGTTTCGCGTTGGGTGGTCCCGGTGATCTGGGCGACGACGTCGTTCAGCGATTCCAGGTGCTGGATGTTGACCGTGGTGAGCACGGTGATCCCGGCGTCGAGAAGTTCCTGGATGTCATGCCAGCGCTTGGAGTTGCGGGAGCCGGGCACGTTGGTGTGAGCGAGTTCGTCGACCAGGGCGACCTCGGGGCGGCGGGCCAGAACCGCGTCGAGGTCCATCTCGGTGAACTCGGCGCCGCGGTAGGTGATCGTGCGGCGGGGGACGATTTCCAGTTCGCCGATCATGGTGGCGGTGTGCTTGCGGCCGTGGGTTTCGACGAACCCGATCACCACGTCCGTGCCGCGCTCGGCGCGGCGCTGCGCCTCCTCGAGCATGGCGTAGGTCTTGCCGACGCCGGGTGCGGCACCGAGGTAGATGCGCAGTTCCCCTCGTGGCACAGCAGGATTCCTCTCCACAGCGTGACCGGCGGGTCGGGTGACGGGGTGCCGGGCCGGGACGGTGCTAGCGTCCCAGCCCGGCGCCGTCGTGTTCAGCGTGCCGGGAGTTGTTCGTCCAACGCGAGGTTCAACTCCAGCACGTTCACCCCGGGCGAGCCCATGAAGCCGAGCGACCGGCCGGTGGTGTGCTCCTGGACCAGGCGCCGGACGGCCGCCGAGTCCGCGCCGCGCTCCCGCGCCACGCGCACCACCTGGAGCTGCGCGTACGCCGGGGAGATGTGCGGGTCGAGGCCACTGCCGCTGGCGGTGACCGCATCGGCGGGCACTGCGGGCTCGGCGGGGGCGTCACCCCGGACGGGGACGATGGTCGCCCCGGCGGCCCGGTAGTCCTCGCCCGGCGTGGCCAGCTCGACCGGCACACCTTCGTAGCGGGCGAGGAACGGGGTGGCGGGTGCGGTCTGGTTGACGCTGACCACCCGGCTGACCGGGCCGGTCAGCCCATCGCGGCGGAACACCGCCAGCACGGCCCCGACCCCGTCGGTGGTGCAGTACGGGCGGCTTCCGTCGACGCCGTTCAGCTCCCCGACGGCTTTGCTGCGTGCGCAGACCTGGGTGAGCAGGCTCCGCGTGCTGTCGTCGGGGTTGGTGGCGATGGTGTCGACGATGTCCTCCGGGCCGAGGTTGCTGGCCGAGGTGGCGGTGGGGTCGTAGCCGTCGCCGGCTGCCGAGGGGCGGGACTGGAAGTAGCGCGGGACGGGATTGCCGTCGGCGTCGGTGAACGACTGCCCGATGAGCGTGCTACCGACAGGCCGGCCGTCCACCTCGATGAGCGATCCGTCGGCCCGGTGAGCCAGGACCGGGATCCGACCGACCGCGACCAGGGCCAGCGGATAGGCCAGGCCGAGCAGGACGGTGAAGACGAGCACCGCGCGCAGCGCGGCCAGGTGCTGGGAGAGCCAAGACGGTAGGCGCATCACACGATCCCCGGGATGAGCTGGACGAGCAGGTCGATGAGCTTGATGCCGACGAACGGCACCACGATGCCGCCGAGGCCGTAGAGCAGCAGGTTGCGGCTGAGCAGCTGCGACGCGGCGGCGGGCCGGTAGCGGACGCCGCGCAGCGCCAGCGGGATCAGCGCGATGATGACGACCGCGTTGAAGATGACCGCGGACAGGATCGCCGACTCGGGGCTGGAAAGCCGCATGATGTTCAGCGCGTCCAGGCTCGGGTAGATGCCGGCGAACATGGCCGGGATGATCGCGAAGTACTTCGCGATGTCGTTGGCGATCGAGAACGTCGTCAGCGCGCCCCGCGTGATCAGCAGCTGCTTGCCGATCTCCACGATCTCGATGAGCTTGGTCGGGTCGGAGTCGAGGTCGACCATGTTGCCGGCCTCCTTCGCGGCCGACGTGCCGGTGTTCATCGCCACCCCGACGTCGGCCTGGGCGAGCGCGGGTGCGTCGTTGGTGCCGTCACCGGTCATCGCGACCAGCCGGCCACCCTCCTGCTCCTTCTTGATCAAGGCGAGCTTGTCCTCCGGCGTCGCCTCGGCGAGGAAGTCGTCCACCCCGGCCTCGTCGGCGATGGCCTTCGCGGTACGCGGGTTGTCGCCGGTGATCATGACCGTGCGGATGCCCATCCGGCGCATCTCGTCGAAGCGCTCCCGCATCCCGGCCTTGACCACGTCCTTGAGGTGGATGACGCCGAGGGCGCGGGCCGGCTGGCCGTCGAGGTGCTCGGCGACCACCAGCGGGGTGCCGCCGATGCCACTGATCTCGTCGACGATCTGGCCGACCTGCTCGGTGGGGTGGCCGCCGTTGTCGCGGACCCACTTCATGACGGCGGCGGCGGCGCCCTTGCGGATCCGGCGCGCCGGCCCGGCGACACCGCCGTCGACGGTCGCGTCGGGAGTCAGGTCGACGCCGCTCATCCGGGTCTGTGCGGTGAACGGCACGAAGGTGACGTGCGGAATGAGCCCGGGTTCGCGTTGCCGTAGGCCGAACTCGTTCTTGGCCAGCACCACGATCGATCGGCCCTCAGGTGTCTCGTCGGCGAGGCTGGACAGCTGCGCCGCGTCGGCCACCGTGGCGACGTCCACCCCTTCGACGGGGACGAACTCGTCCGCCTGCCGGTTGCCGAGGGTGATGGTGCCGGTCTTGTCCAGCAGCAGGGTGTTGACGTCACCGGCCGCCTCGACGGCCCGACCGCTCATCGCGAGGACGTTGCGCTGCACGAGGCGGTCCATGCCGGCAATGCCGATCGCCGAGAGCAGCGCCCCGATGGTGGTGGGGATCAGGCAGACCAGCAGCGACACCAGCACGATCCCGCTGACGCCGGCGTCGGTGATCGCCCGCGTGTCCGGTGCGGCGGCCTGGTGGCCCATCGAGAAGATCGCGAGAGGCTGGAGGGTGACGACGGCCAGCAGGAAGATGACCGTGAGCGCGGCGAGGAGGATGTTCAGCGCGATCTCGTTCGGAGTCTTCTGCCGGTTCGCCCCCTCGACGAGGTTGATCATCCGGTCGATGAAGCTCTCGCCCGGCTTCTGCGTGATCATCACGACGATCCGGTCGGAGAGGACCTTGGTGCCGCCGGTGACCGCGCTGCGGTCGCCCCCGGACTCCCGAATCACGGGGGCCGACTCGCCGGTGATGGCCGACTCGTCGACGCTGGCGATCCCTTCGACGACGTCACCGTCGCCGGGGATGACCTCCCCGGCCTCGACCACGACGACGTCGCCCTGCTTCAGTTGGGGTGCCGGGACGCTCTCGGTGCGACAGGCGCCGGGGGCGGCGGCGCCCGGGGTCCAGCCGAGGGCGCGGGTGGCGACGGTATCCGCCTTCGCCTTGCGCAGGGCGGCGGCCTGCGCCTTGCCGCGCCCCTCGGCGACCGCTTCGGCGAGGTTGGCGAAGATCACGGTCAGCCACAGCCACCCGGTGATCGCGAGGGCGAACACCGACGGGTCCGCGACGGCGAGGACGGTGGTGAACGCCGCGCCGATCTCGACGATCAGCATCACGGGGTTGCGCCACAGGGTGCGCGGGTCGAGCTTGCGCAGCGCGTCGGGCAGTGATTGGACGAGCTGCCTCGGGTCGAGCAGTCCACCGCCCCGGTCGCCCTGGACGGCGGGTGTGCCGGAGGTGGGGGCGTCCGCCGTACCGTGCGGTGCCGGCGTGGAGGTCGTCATGTCCTTCTCTCTCATGGGTGTCACAGCCCCTCAGCGAGGGGGCCGAGCGCGAGCGCAGGCAGGAAGGTCAACGCCACGAGGATCACCGTGACGCCGACGACCATCCCGACGAACAGCGGCCGGTGGGTCGGCAGAGTGCCCTCGGAGGCGGGCGTCGGCTGCTGGCGGGCCAGCGACCCGGCCAGAGCGAGCACGAGGATGATCGGCAGGAACCGGCCGAGCAGCATGCACAGCCCCAGTGCGGTGTTCCACCACGGCGTGCTCACGGTCAGGCCGGCGAACGCGGAGCCGTTGTTGTTGCTCGCCGAGGTGAACGCGTAGAGCACCTCGGACAGGGCATGCGGGCCGGTGTTGAGCGCGGTGGAGTTGTTGCCGGTGGCGAACGCCGCCGCCGTGCCGATCAGGACCAGCGCGGGGGTGACCAGGAAGTACAGCGACGTCAGCTTGATCTCGCGGGCGCCGATCTTCTTGCCGACGTACTCCGGTGTCCGACCGACCATCAGGCCGGCGACGAACACGGTGATCACGGCGAGGATCAGCATCCCGTAGAGGCCGGCACCGACACCGCCGGGGGCGACCTCGCCGAACATCATGTTGATCAGCGGCATCATGCCGCCGAGCGCGGTGTAGGAGTCGTGGAGGGAGTTCACCGCGCCGGTCGAGGTGAGCGTGGTCGCGGCGGCGAAGGTGGCCGAGTTCGACACGTCGAACCGGACCTCCTTGCCCTCCAGCGCCGCCCCGGCCGCCTGCGGCACCGTGCCGTCGCCGGCCACCTCGAAGACGTTGGTCAAGGCGATGCTGGCGATCGCCAGGACCGCCATCACGGC
Source organism: Micromonospora sp. NPDC023814 (assembly GCF_040639595.1). Classification (NCBI taxonomy): domain Bacteria; kingdom Bacillati; phylum Actinomycetota; class Actinomycetes; order Micromonosporales; family Micromonosporaceae; genus Micromonospora; species Micromonospora sp. NPDC023814. Next base: position 20,523 of record NZ_JBFAAF010000083.1, on the reverse strand, counting down.
GGCGATCGCGTACCCCTGCCGGTTCTGCCCGACCATTCGGCCGAAGACCCGGGGCAGGCTGAACGGAATCACCAGGATCAGGAAGATCTCCAACCAGTTCGTCCAGGTGGTCGGGTTCTCGAACGGATGGGCGCTGTTGACGTTGTAGAAACCGCCACCGTTGGTGCCCAGCTCCTTGATGACCTCCTGGCTGGCCACCGGCCCGCCGGTGATGGTCTGGCTGCCACCGGTCAGGGTGGTGACCTCGGTGCCGGCGGAAAGGTTCTGCACCGCCCCGCCGATCATCAGAGCGAGGGCGCCGAGCACCGAGATCGGCAGCAGGATCCGCAGTGTGACCCGCGTCAGGTCGACCCAGAAATTGCCCAGGTCACCCGTGCGGCGGCGGGCGAACCCGCGCACCAGCGCGACGGCGACCGCGATACCGACGGCAGCGGAGACGAAGTTCTGCACCGCCAGCCCGGCCATCTGGACCAGGTGCCCCATGGCCGACTCACCCGAGTACCACTGCCAGTTGGTGTTGGTCACGAACGACACGGCTGTGTTCCACGCGCCGTGGGTCATCACCGGGTCGAAGCCGAGCGAGAGCCACAGGTGGTTCTGCAGCCGCATGAACGCGTAGAGGAACAGGATCGAGATGGCGGAGAAGGCAAGCACGCTGCGGGCGTACGCGCCCCAGGACTGCTCGGCGCTCGCGTCGACCCCGACCAGGCGGTAGATACCCCGCTCGACACGGAAGTGCCGCTGGCCGGACACCACGCGGAACATGTGGTCGCCGAACGGCTTGTGGACGGCGACCAGCGCTACCACGAGCGAGAGGATGAACAGCACTCCGGCTGTCGTCACGGCCATCAGAAGCGCTCAGGGAACAACAGGGCGGCCACCAGGAACACGGCCAGGCCGATCGCCAGCACCAGACCGATGACGTTGACGACGCTCACAGCTTCTCCACTCCCCTCACCACCAGGGCGAGAGCCGCGAACAGCCCTATCGTCAACACCACGAACACCACGTCAGACACGTCTGACTCCTCATTCCGGAACAGCTCGGCACGGCCGCCATCCGGCCGCGCCGAGCCATCACAACGCCACCCGCCCCTCACCGACAGGGGCTATCACGCGACCATCACGGCGATCCGGCGTTTCTTAACGCCCCTTTCACACCACCCGTTGATCGGGGTGATCCCGACCACCGTCGGCAGGGCCGATCACACCGGTTGACCCGAACAGTCAGATCAGGCCCTCGCGCACCGCGTACGCCACCGCGTGGGTGCGGTTGCGCAGCTGGAACCGCGTGGTGATGTCGTGCAGCACGTTCTTGACGGTCCGCTCGGAGTAGCTGAGCCGGGTGGCCACCTCCCGGGTGTCCATCCCATCGGCGACCAGCCGCAGCACCTGGCTCTCCCGGTGGGACAGCCCGTTGACGTCGATGCCGCGCGGGGCGAGCACCGTCTGCTGCAACCGGGTGACCTGCTTGACCAGCCGGCCGAGCACCTCCGGCGGCATCGCGGCACCCCCGGAGGCGGTGCTGACGACGAGCTGCGCCAGCCGGTGGCTGGTCGCCTCGGCCCGTGAGGCGAGGGCACGTACCCCCAGCTCCACGGCGGGGATCAGGGCCGTGTCCGACTCGACGGCGGCGACCAGCACGAAGCGCCGACAGCCCAGCCGGCGGACCGCCCGGATCAGGTCCAGTGCATCCTGGTCGAGCGTGTCGGCGGCGACCACGCCGACGGTCTCGGCGGTGATCCGATCCTCGGGGACGACCTCGATCTCCATCCGCCCGCGCAGGGCCGCGGTGACGCCGGCCGTGGAGATCGGGTCGGGGGTACGAATGTGTGCCTGCGCACGTCCGGTCATGACGGTTCCTTAGACTGTGGGGTCGAACGAGCATCGGGGTGTGCGACACGGTCGCCGGGTTGCGGGCCGGCCGTCGGGTCGCGGAGCGGTGGTGTCTCGGGTGACGGGCGGGACCAGCCGGCGATGGTGATCCGACCCGGCCTAAACGGTAGAGAACCCGGTGGCCCGGGGACTGGCGGCGCACTGGACGCGACCGGACGGCGATCCTGTCCATCGCCTCCCTGTCGAGCTGCGGAGTTGCCCGTCCGGGCAACGACGGGCTGGACGGGCACCGGCAGAAACCGGCAGAACGGCTACCCGGGCGGATCGTTTACGCTGCGTGCTCAGTCCGTCTACTCTCCACTGTGGCTAGTGGCGGCTGGTTGGATCATGGTCACCTGACCCCGAACCGGCAGAATCACGTGTCGGTGGTCGCCGGCCGAGCCGCGGAGGCGAACAGGAAGATGGCGGAAAACGGCGCTGAGCTGAGGCTCCGGCGGTTGCGCGCCGGGCTGACCCAGGAGGAGTTGGCCCGTCGGGCGGGGATCAGCGTCCGGGCGGTACGGGACATCGAACAGGGTCGGGTACGCACTCCCCGCCCGGAGTCACTGCGCCGTATCGCCGAGGCCGTCGGCCCGCCCGACCCGGAGCCACCCGGCCCGGAGCCGCCCGGCGCGACGGGGTCGCTACGCATCGGGGTGCTCGGTCCGTTGACCCTGCGGGTGGGCGCGGAGCCGGTCGCGCTGGGCTCGGGACGGCAGCGGATGCTGCTCGGTCTGCTCGCTCTGCATCCGGAGACGACCATCTCCCGACAGGAGATCGTTGACGTCCTCTGGGGCCACGATCCGCCGGACAGCTGCCTGAACCTGGTGCACACCTACGTGGCCCGGCTCCGCCGGGCGCTCGCCCACCCCGGCGGCGGGACGAGCGGCGGCAGGGCGAACGGCATTGCCGGGGCGGGCGGGAGAGTTGGGCCGACCAGCGGCGGCGGCCCGACGATCGTGCACGCCGGTGGCGGCTACCAGCTGCGCGTCGGCCCCCGGCAGCTCGACCTGACCCGGTTCACCGCCCTGATCGGTCGGGCCGAGGGCAGTGTGGCCGGTGACCTGCCGAGCCTGGACCGCCTGGCCGAGGCGCTGGCCCTGTGGCGGGGACCGGTCCTGACCGACCTCGGGCCCGGCCTGGCCCAGCATCCGACCGCCGCCGCCCTGAACCGCCGCTGGATCGCCACCGCCGTCACGTACGCCACGCTCGCCGTGGAGCTGGGCCTGCCGGACCGGGCGGTCCGCGAACTCAGCGCGGTGGCCAGCCACGAGCCGCTGCACGAGCAGGTGCACGCCCGGCTGATGCTCACCCTCGCCGCCTGCGGCCAGCAGGCCCGGGCGCTGACCCTGCATCGGAAACTACGGGACCGCCTCGCCGACCAGCTCGGGGTGGAGCCCGGCCCGGAGCTGCGCGAGGCGCAGCTGCGCATCCTCCGGCAGGACCTGCCGGTGATCGTGCCTCGGGCCGGGACGGCCGCCTCGGCTCCGCCCCGGCCGGTCGAGCCGGCACCGCCCCGGGTGCCCGACCACCGGCCGCCGGCCCAACTGCCGGCCGACGTCGCGCACTTCACCGGCCGGAGCAGCCAGATGGCCGCGCTCGACACCCTGCTGGCCGCGTCGACCGGCGCCAGCGGGCCGGTCGTCGTCGCCACGATCACGGGTATGGCCGGGGTGGGCAAAACCGCTCTGGCGGTACACTGGGCCCACCGGGTGCGGCAGCACTTCCCGGACGGGCAGCTCTACGTCAACCTGCGGGGCTACTCGACGGCCAACCCGGTCCGCGAGGGCGAGGCGCTCGCCGGGTTCCTGCACGCGCTGGGCGTGCCGGCCGAGCAGATCCCGGTCGACCCGGACCAGGCCGCCGCGTTGCTGCGTACCCTGCTCGACGGCCGCCGGATGCTGCTGGTGCTCGACAACGCGGCGAGCGCCGACCAGGTCCGACCGCTGTTGCCCGGCACCCCCGGCTGCCTGGCGCTGGTCACCAGCCGGGACCGGCTCAGTGGGCTGGTCGCGATCGACGGCGCGCGCCGCCTCCCCCTCGACGTGCTCACCGGGGCCGAGGCCAGCGCCCTGCTGACCCGGATCATCCCTGCCGACCAGGTGGCCGCCGCCCCGGCCGAGATCGCCGAGCTGGCGGAGGTGTGCGCCCGGTTGCCGCTGGCGCTGCGAATCGCCGCCGCCGACCTCATCGACCATCCGGGCCGGCCGATCAGTGCGCACACCGCCCGGCTCAGCGCCGGCAACCAGCTCGCCGGGCTGCGGGTCGAGGGGGACGACCAGGCCGCCGTCCGGGCGGCCTTCGACCTGTCGTACGCGGCGCTGCCCCCCTCGACCCGCCGGCTCTTCCGGCTGCTCGGGCCGGCGCCCGGGGCGGACGTGACCGTGCCGGCGGCCGCCGCCGTCGCCGCGGTCGACGAGGCCACGGCCGCGCGGGAGCTGGACCGGCTCGCCGCCGCGCACCTGGTGCAGCAGCCCCGCACCGGCCGGTACACCTTCCACGACCTGCTGCGGATCTACGCAGTGGAGCGGGCCACCGCCGAGGACCCGGCACCGGAGCTGCGCGCGGCGACCCGGCGGCTCTACGCCTGGTGCCAACGACGCGCCGAGGCCGCCGCGGCAGCGACCTACCCGCAGATGGTGCGCCTGCCGTCGAGCAGGGAGCTCGGCACCGACGACGCGGCGGGGTTCGCCTCGGCCGGCGAGGCGATGGCCTGGCTGGAGGCGGAACGCACCAACCTGGTCCGGGTCGTCGCGCACGCCGCCGAGCACGCGGACCCGGCCGCCTGGCGGATCCCCGACGCGCTGCGCGGGTACTACCAGTTCCGCCCGCACAGCGACGGCTTCCTGGCGGCGGCCCACGCGCTGCGCGCCGCGCAGACCGCCGGCGACGAGGCGGGCGAGGCCGCGAGCCGGCTGGGACTGGCCAGCCTGCACCTACGCCGCAGCGAGTACCGGGTGGGCCTGGAACACGCGACGGCGATGATCGACGCGGCCACCCGGGCGGACTGGCCCGAAGGGCTGGCGGCGGCGTACGGCACCTGCGGGTTGATGCACCTGCGGGCCGGGCGGCTGGCCGACGCGGCGGAGCTGACCCGGCGGGCGGTGGAGATCCACGAACGGCTCGGCGGAGCCGAGCGGTTGAGCACCAGTCTCGGCAACCTCGGGGTCATCTACCGCGACATGGGTCGGCTACGCGACGCCGAGGAGGTCTTCCGGCAGGGGCTGGCGCTGACCCGGCGTACCGGCATGCGGATGAACACGGGAATCAGCCTGAGCAACCTCGGGGACGTCGAGCACGCCCTCGGCCGGTACGACGATGCCCTGGCCCACCTCGGCGAGGCCCTGGAGGTGAGCCGGGAGACCGGTTACCGGCCGACGGAGGTGGAGAGCCTGCGGCGACTGGCCGCGCTGCACGTGCACGCGGACGACCTGGCCCGGGCGACCGAACTGGCCGAGGCCGCACTGGCCCTGGCCGAGCTGGTCGGCGACCCGCCCCAGCAGGCCGCCGCCCGCAACGTGCTGGGCATGGTGCACCTGCGGCGGGGAGACGGCGACGCCGCGGTGACGGAGCACCGGCGGGCGCTGGCGCTGGCCCGGGCCAGCGGTGCCCACGGTGAGCAGGCGGAATCGCTGATCGGACTGGCCGAGGTGCACCGACGGACCGCTCCGACCGAGGCGCTCGCCGTGGCGGGGCAGGCGTGGGAGGTGGCCCGGGCCGCCGGGTACCGGGTCTGGGTGGGCCACGCCCTGGTCACCAGGGCCGAGGCGCTGAGCGGCCGGGACCCGGTGGCGGCGGTACGGACGGCCCGCGACGCGCTGGCGACGCACCGGGAGACCGGCCATCTCCTCGGCCGGTTGCGCAGCCTGCGGCTGCTCGCCGGGATCGGCCCGGTCGCCGGCCTCACCGCCGCCGAGCAGACGGCGTACCGGCGGGAGGCCGACCGGCTCGACGGCCTCGGCCGGTGGCGGCCCGCCGGCCGGCCGCCCGGCGTCGGGTGACGCGGGACGGCCGGCGCGGTGCCGAGCCGGTGGGGCTGGCCGGCGCGGAATCGGCGGGGCCGGTCGGCGTGGGCCCGGTGGGGATCAGCCGACGCGGGGTCGGTGGAACCGGTCGGCGGTCCACCCGGGCGTCCCGGGCCGCCGCCTCAGACCAGGTCGAACTCGCGGGCCAGGTACTGGAACCTCTCGAGGGTGAGCACAGTGGCCAGGATCTGTTCGTCCTCGGCCGAGAGGTCGTCCACCTCGTCGTCGAGCACCTTGGCGAGGACCCGCCGGGCGGCGTCCGGGTCGACGTGGGTCAGCGGCTCCTGCCGCGCAGGGTCCGGCTGGTCGGCGGTTCCGGTCTCCGGGTCGAACCCGGCGGTCGGGTCGTACTCCGCCTCCGGGTGGTGGCCGACGGACGGGTCGAGCCCGGTGTCGTGCTCCTGGGGCGTCCACTGCTCCTGCCCGGTGGTCCACTGGTCCTGCTCGACCCACTGGTCCTGCCCGGTCCACTGGTCCTGTTCGTCGTCAGACTGTTCGTCGGCCTCCGGGTCCTGGTAGGCGGCGAGGGTCCAGGTCTGCACCACCCTGTCGATCACGCGCGCCATGTCCGCCGCCGGTTCGCCCAGCTCGTCCACGGCGAAGATCTCGGCCGGGGGCACGGAGCTGGCGTACTGGTAGACGGTGTCGTAGAAGTCGGCCAGCCACTCGTTGTGCTGGTACCAGTCCAGGTCGCCCCACTTCTCGCCGAGCAGGCCGGGCAGCAGCTCCCAGCTCGTCTCCGGCTGCCCGGCGAGGATCCGGCCGACGCTCACCGCCGTCCAGTTCAGGTAGAGGTACGCGTCCTCCAGGCTCGCCGGCCCGGTCGGGTCGAAGGTCTCCGGGTAGTTGCTCATCTCGGCTCCCCTGTCAGCCCGTCACGGTGAAGTACTTGTTGCTGTCCTCGTCGAGCAGGCGCAGCACCGGATTGCCGGACTGGTCGACGCCGAGCCGGAAGTTGCCGTTGTTGTCGTGGGACTGGGACTTGCCGACCGAACCCGCGTGCTGGGCCCGCCAGGTGATCTTCACCTGGGACCCGACCTGACCGTCGACCTCCTCGATCCGCGCGCCGAACCGCAGGGTCGACGTCTCGTGGAAGCGGTTCTTGATCGCCTTGATGTCGTACCTGGCCCCGTCCTCGCCGACCACGAGCGGATCACCCGCGACGGTGTCCAGCACGGTGAGCGACACGTCCCGGAAGCTGGCGTACCGGACCCCGTTCTGCTGGACGACCTGGCGGTTGCCGGCCTGGTCCGGGTCGGTGAAGTAGTGCACCAGGGTGTAGCGGAGCAGCAACAGGACCCTGATCTTGGTGCGGACCTGGCTGCCCAGCACGCCACCGTTGCGGATGTACTCCAGCCGCATCGCCCCCTGGCGGCCGTTCTGGCCCGCCCGGGCCACCACCCCGTTGGCGACGGCGCTGTCGACGGTCAGGGTGTTCGGGCCGTTGAGCTGGTCGAATCCGATCACCCGCAGGCCGGCGTGCTCGTGGGCGGCGAGCGCGTTCGCGTCCTGCCCGGCGCTCCGGATGATCTGGGTGGCGGTGAGCAGGGACATCCGGCCGGTCGGGGCGTTGACCGCGCCGATCAGGCTCGGCCGGTTGTGCACCCGTCCGCTAAGCGGCGTGATGCGGAAGTGCTTCTCGGTCCGTCCCTCGCCGGGGGCGATCTCCAGCAGGCCGTTGCTGTGCACCAGGAACGCGCCGACGTCGTTGTGGTTCAGCGCGAGCGTGGCCCCCATGACGGTCTTGGCCTGGTGCTGGACCCGGTAGTTGATCCGGAAGTGCGGCAGCCCGCTGGTGATCGGCGTGGTGTCGAAGACGAGGCTGCCGACCTCGTTGAACTTGTTGAACGGGTTCCGGCCCCGGCCGGTGGCCATCAGCGAGATGCTCAGTCCCGAGATGCCCCACATCGGGTAGTCGGCGAGCGCGTTCAGGTGGCGGGTCTTCAGGTGCTGGCCGGCCTTCGGCACGTAGTCGAAGGTGGTGAACCGCACCAGCAGTTCCACGCAGACCCGCTTCCGGTCGGTCACCCCGACCTTGCCCCGGCGCAGGTAGCGCAGCCAGTACACGTGGTCCACGGACTGGCTGCCCCGCACCATGACGACCTGCTTGTCCCCGAGTGGGTTCGGCGACGCCAGCATGTCCAGCGGCATCTCCTTCTCGAAGCGGGCGTCGTTGAAGCCGGTGACCTGGAACAGACCTTCGGTCAGTCCCCGTGCCTGGCCGGTGACGAACCCGGTCAGGCCGGCGGTGGTGTTCAGTACGATGGCTGCTTCTGCCACGGACGTACCTCCGTCTCAGGTGGACCGCCGGACGGGTGACCGACGGTGGTGGTCGGGGTGGTGGTGCGGTGGACCGCGCCGCCGGGGAGCGTCACTCCCGGGCGAAGAACTCGAGTTCGCTGACGGCCACGTCGGTGCCCTTCTCCGCCCGGTACACGTCGGTGACCTGGATCTGCACGCTGGTGACTCCCTTGGCGGCGGTCAGCGTGAGGGTCTGCGGCTCGCCGGTGTCCTGCACGGTCACGGTGTCCGAGCGGTTGGTGGACCAGACCAGGTGCAACTTCGCCGGTCGGTGCGAGGCGGTGTAGTCCTCCGCCGTCCCGGCGATGACGATGAGCCGTTCCAGGTCGACCTCGGCGCCGAAGCGCAGGGTCACCGTGGGCGGCTGTTCGGCGTCCCAGCGGACCTGCCAGTGCGTGTTGCGGTACTGGTCGACGGTGAGGTCCGGGCCGTGCTCGGCGACCGACGTGCTGCCGGTCACCTCCACCGGCCGGGCCGCCACGAACCGGGGGTTGAGCTTCCGGTCGACCCAGGCGCGGGCGTCGTGCACCGGCGGCATCACGACCGCGTTCACCCGTTCCCGCAGCGGCGGATAGATCAGGTACGCGATACCGAGCGCGAAGAGCAGCACCGCGGCGACCCCGTTCGCCCGCTGGTAGACGCGATGGAGCACACCGACGACACCGCCACCCGAGCCACCGCCCGGGGCGCCGGGACGGGTGCCCGCCGCTGCGACCTTCGGGCCACGCCGGAACAGCAGCCGTTGCCACCACCGGCGGCGGACCACCTCGGCGGTACGCAGCGAGTCGCCGCAGCGGCTGCAGAACCGGCGGGTCGGCGGGTTGCCCTCGCCGCACTCGCCGCAGATCAGGTCACCCGGTTCCAGCCGGCGGGTGGGAGCGCGTCGGCCGGTCGTGGCCGTCCGGGGCCGGACCGGCTGGGGCGTCACCTCCTCCGGTTCGGAGCCGACCGGGCCACCGGCACGGGGCCGCCCGGACGTCCGGCCGATGGTCGTCCGCCCGGCCCGGCTGGCCGGGTCCTCCTCGGTCGCCACCAGTGGGCTGGTGTGCGGCGCGGCGAGCGCGCGCCGGGGACGCGGTGCCGGGACGGGCTCCTGGTCCGGATCGTCGGCCCGGCCCGCCCCGTCGGTCGGTTCTGGCGCGGCCGACCCGACGGCGGTCACCTCGACCGCGTCGACCGGTTCGTGGTCCGGATCCGCTCCGGCCGGCCGGGACGGCCCGGCAGGCCCGGCATCGGTCCCGGGCCCGTCAGCGCTCCCGGGTTCGCCGGAGGCAGGCCGCGCCGGGCCGGGCGGTGGTCCGTCGGGCACGCCGGGCCGGGTGCCGGCGGGGCGCTCGACCGGTCGGGGCAACCGTGCGTTGGCCACCCCCGGTGGCGGTGGGGGCAGGTGGCGCGGCGGCCCACCCGTACCCGGCGGCCTCACGCCCACGCCCGGCGGAACAGCCGGGGCGGAACGAAGCCCCGGGACCGCACCACCACCGGTGCCGGGCGGGCCCGGACGAACACCCGGAACGCCCGCGCCACCGGTCCCCGGCGGACCGGGACGGACAGCCGGGGTTGCGGGGCCACCGGTTCCCGGTGCCGGGATCCCCGGCGGCACCGCCCTCGGGCCGACGGTGCCGGGCCCGGGGCGACGTGGGACCGCCGGGCCGGTGCCGGGCGGGCCGGGACGCACGCCCGGGGGCGTTCCGGGACCGCCGCCTGCCGGCGGACCGGGACGGGACACCCCGGGCGGGCCGGGACGGAGACCGGGCGGCGCACCCGGGCGGCCGGTGCCGGGTGCGCCCGGTCGGGTCCCACCGGGTCCACCGGGCAACCCCGGGGCACCGCCCAGCCCGGGACGGGCCCCCGGTCCCCGGGCGGAGCCGTCCGAGACCCGGACCACGCCCTGGTCGACCGGGGAACCGCCCGGGGCCGGCGCGATCACGCCGGCGATGCGTTGCAGCAGGGTCGGACGCAGGCGCTGCTCGGGCTCGGGCTCGGGCTCCACGGTGACCTTCGGCGTGGTCTTCTCGCCGGTCCACTCGAGAAAGCTCCCGCAGGAACCGCAGAAGGTGTCCGCGTCACCGTTGTGGTTGCCGCACTCACGACAGACGATCACGGCCGAGCACCTCCAGGGTCGTCGCGACGTGGGCCGGCACGGCCGCGCGGATCAGCTCCTCCAGGGCGTGCCGGGCGACCCGGTCGGGTTCGGCCGCCCGGACGCGGACGTGCAGCCGGGCCGGCGGGACCGGCCCGGTGTGCGATCGCGGGTGGGTCGACCAGGAGACGTCGGCCGAGTCCACGACCTCCACCTCGCCGTCGGTGGCCAGCTCCAGCAGCATTCGGAGCCCGCGCGCGGTGCCCCGTAGCCGGTGCGCCGCGGCCGCGGCCGCGACCATCGCGCGCTGCCGCTCGACCGGCCAGTTCTCGTCCAGGTGCGCACCGACCCACTCGCCGAGCCAGAGCAGGAGGTCCGGCGGCGTCAGCCACGGATCGAGGTACGCGTCGAGGCAGTCCAGGGTGGAGACGACCGGGGCGAGCACCTGGTCCAGGGCCTCGGTCCAGCGGACCAGCAGGTCGTCCTCCTGCAACAGGGCGGGTAGGAACCCGGCGACCGGGTACGGCATCCGCACGTCGACCAGGCCGCGCATCAGTGCTCCTCCACCCGGAGCTGGTGGTCGAAGGAGAAGACGAGGCTGTCCGGCTCCAGGTCGATCCGGCCCGCCTCGGCGCCCCGTTCCCCGGTCACCGGGTTGGCGGTGAACAGCCTCAGGTCCTCCACCAGCTCCACGCCCCGGACCCCTTGCAGCACGGCGAAGAGTTCCCCGGCCTGCACCGGGCGGCCGAAGGGCCAGCCCAGCCCGTCCGGGCCGCCGCCGGACAGCGGGCTGAGGAAGCCGTAGAGGGCGGCCAGGCCGTCCTCGCGGACCCGGTCGACGCGGACCCGGGGCCGGGCGACCACCCGGGCCACCACGGTCACCCCTCGGTAGCGGGGCGGCTCGACGACCGCCCGGGTACCGATCAGCCGGGTGGCGTCCAGCCGCTCGGCCACCCGCGTCAGACTCGTCTCGGCCGGGATCAGGTCCTCCAGCCGCAGCCGGCCCCGGTCGGTCGGGGCCGCCGGCACCACCAGGATCCGGGCCACCGGCGGGCCGTCGCCGTCGCTCGCTACGCAGCGCACCCGGGCCAGTTCGGGGGCCGCCTCGCGGGCGAGCACCTCGTGGTCCTCGGCGGTGACCGCGCGGTCCCGGCTGCGCAGCGTCAGCGGACCCCGGCGGCGGGCCTCGTCCAGGGTCTCGCCGTCCACGCCGCCGCTGGCCGGGTGGCGGTTCTCCACTCCGGCGACGTACGGGACGCTGGTGCGTAGCGCGCGGACCGCGCTGGCGGCGACGTTGCCCCGGCTGCCACCGCCGACCGCGTAGCGGCGCAGCCGCAGCCGACTGCCCCGGGGCGGCACGGCACCGTGGCGGCGCAGCGTGCCGTCGGGCTGCCGGACCGCCGGGCCGAGCACGACCTCCCCGGCCACCCCGTCGAGCAGGAAGTGCCGGTCGTCCGGGCCGCTGGCGGCGAAGTGGCGGACCGGGGTCCACGGCTGCCAGCCGTCGTCGGAGCCGACCTCGAGCACCGGGTCGCCGAGGTTGGTCAGCACCGGCCGGCGGGACAGCGGGAAACGCTGGCCGGGCACCCCCTCCGAGTCGCCGAGTTCCTCGTCGTCGACCAGGTCGGCGTGCACCGCCTCGGTGCTGCCGCCCACGGTGTTGGCGGCCAGACCGAGGATCACCGGGGTGGCGCGGTAGGCCGGCTGGCCCTCCTCGGGCTCCACCACCCGGGCGCGCAGCCAGCCGGCGAGGACGCCGTCGACCAGGGTGGCCTGGTGTCCCTCGGGTACGTGCAGCAGGAGCGCCCCGGGCCGGTTGAGCGCGCCGGTCTCGTCCAGGCTGACCTCGCACTCCCGCCAGCCGTCGGCGGCCCGCGCCTCCCAGCGCAGCGGAGGGTGCTGCGGGTTGACCCCGACGCCGTCCACCCGGCCCTCGAACTCCAGCCGCACCGCGCAGCCACCGACCGGCCGGTCCAGGCCGACCAGCAGTTCGTCGCCCGGCCGGGGCACGGCGGAGAACGCGGCCACCGGGCCGCCGAGTTCCAGGGCGGCGGTCTGGTCGGTGGTCCCGTCGGCGGTGCGGACACGTAACCGGGTCAGGGCGCAGGGCGGCACGGTGAGGTCGGCCAGGGTGGTGAAGACCAGCGGGTCGTCGCCGTCGGCGACGGTGACCGCCCGGGTGCCCGCCGGGACGACCTGGGTGGCCCGGGCCGGCGTGGAGAGCCAGAACGTCAACGAGGTCCGGGCCGCGGTGGGCGGCACCAGGCGCACCCCGATCAGCTCCAGGAACTTCACGTAGAGCCGGTCGGGCACCCGGTTGAGCCGGTAGACGAGCTGGTCGGTCAGGGACGCGAAGGTCTCGATCAGGGTCACGCCGGGGTCGGCCGGGTGCAGGTCGGTCCACTCCGGGCAGCGGTCGGCGATCAACCGACGCGCGTCGGCGACCAGGTCGTCGTAGGTTCGGTCGTCGAGGGCGGGGGCGGGCAGCGCCATCAGTTCGGCACCTCCGCCCCGGCCGGGGCCTCGCCACCGGGCGACGTTCGCAGGTCGAGCTGGAGGCTGTGCGGATCCTCGGTGCCGCGAACCCGGTAGCGGATGTCGATGTGCAGCAGCCCGTCGCCGCCGGCTGGGTCGTCGTAGACGGCGACCTCGTCGATCTCGGCCCGGGGTTCCCACCGTTCCAGCGCGGTACGGATCTCCACCGCGACCGCGCGGCGGGTCACGGCGGTGGCCGGCTCGAAGACGAAGTCGCGCAGCCGGGAGCCGAACTCCGGCCGCATCGGGCGTTCGCCCGGGTAGGTCGCCAGGATCACCTGCATCGCCTGCTCGAGCAGGGCGGTCCCGCTGACCGTGGCGAGCCCGCCGTGGGGCTGGACGCGCAGAGGAAAGGCACACCCGGTGCCGATGACGTCGGCCTGCATGGCACTCCTCAGTTGAGCTGGATGGGTTTGCCCTTGATGGCGGTCGCCGCGGTGCCGCTGATGTTGATCTGCGTACCGTCGATGTCGACCGTCTTGGCCTTGAGCTTCAGGCTGGTGCCGCCGTCGAGGGTCATGCTGCCGCCGGGCCCGGCCTTGATCTCCACGGCGGTCTGCCCGGTGCACTCGATGACCAGCTTTCCGGGTCGGTCGGGGGCGCAGCGCAGGGTCACCTCCCCGGCCACCTGGTCCATGGCGAGGGCGAGCTTGTCGCCCTTGGTGCCGAGGACGACGTTCGCGGCGGTGGGCTGGCCCTTGCCGCCGGGCGGCACCTCGTCGTGGAAGACCAGCCGGTTGCCGGACGGCGAGAGCAGCCCGCGTCGGATCACCGAGCCGGTCTGACCGACCGACTTGACGCCGCTGGCACCCGGTTTCGTCGACGAGGTCTGTGCGCCGTCCAGGCCGTACCCGGTGTGCCGGCTGGGCAGGCTGCCCAGCACGTACGGGCGGCGTACGTCGCCGAACTCGAAGGCCACCAGCACCTGGTCGCCCGGCTCGGGAACGAAGAACGCCCCGGCGACCGGACCGGCGAAGAGCTGCCCGACCGGCGCCCAGTCGGTCTCGTGGTCCGGCGACAGCCAGGGCAGGGCGAGTTTCACCCGGCCCAGGTTCCGCGGGTCCCGGACGTTGCTGACCACCCCGCAGACCACCCCGTCGATCCGACCTGACCCGGTTCCGCCGCCGGTGTCGGCGGCGCCGGTGAGGCCGAGCAGCGACCGGTCCTGGGTGCCGCCGACGGTGAACTCGGTCCGGTACCCGTCGGCGGTCTCGTCGAAGACGTGCCGGGCGGCGCTGAGCGTCCAGGTGCCGGCGAACGGCGCCGGTACCCCGTCCACCCGGATCGCCCGGCCGGCGACCAGCCGGGCGTCGCCGAGCGCCTCCCCCTCGGCCTCGGCGAACGAGCCACCGAGGCCGGCCGCCAGGCTCGCCGCCACCTGCCGGACCGCGCCGTCGGCCCGGTCCGGGACGGGCAGGCCCCGGCCGACCAGGACGTGCGCCCGGGGGCCCGGGGCCGGCCCGACGTCACCGACAGCGCTGTTGCCGGTACGCGGAGCCGGGGCGGCGCGGGGCACGAAGGCATCGACGGCAGCGGCCGGGGTCCGGCCCGCGCCCAGGTTCACCCCGTCGGCGGTGGTCGCGGTACGGCTGGCGACCACCGTCGCCGCGACCGGGTCCCAGGCCCGCACCTCGACCTCGGGGGCGAGGTTGCCGGCGGTGACCCGGGGCAGGAAGCGGCGCAGGTTGCCCCGGAAGGTCAGCGGCAGCGGGGTGCCGGCCCGGCTGGCGGTGGCGGCCCGCCGGAAGTGGAACCGGTCGCCGTCGGCGCCGACCTCGTAGCCGAGTTCCCGGGCCCGGCCGGTGAGGAACTCCCAGTCGGTCTGATCGACCTGGGCGACATGGGCCAGCGTGCCGCCGGTGGCGTCGACGGTGCCGACGGTGAACTTGGCGGCGGTGGCGACCTGGCGGGCGATGTCGGAGTCGGACTGGTTGAGGAAGGTACGGGTCCGGCGGACCCGGTGCAACCGGTGGTCGTGGGTGTAGCCGCGCACCACCACGTACGCGGTGAGGTCGACGAAGCGGCCCTCCAGGGCGGTCACCTCGCCACTGATCAGCCGGTGCTCGGCCGAGCCGTCCTGGGTGGGGCCGAAGACCTGCACCGCCGTGCCGAGCTGCAGACCGGCCCGGGTGAGCACGTCACCGTCCAGGTCGGCGAAGGTCAACTCGAACATGTCCGGCAACCAGAGCTGGGTGTCCACCACCACCCGGACGAGACCGGCGGCGACCGGTGCCGGCAGGTTCCGGCCGGCCGCGCCGGTGGTGACCCGGGGGCGCAGGGCGGTCGTACCCCAGAGCAGGTGGTGCCGGTCGACGGCGCTCATCGCCGCGCCCCCGGCGTCGGCACTCCCCCGGCACCGCCACGGGTCTGGGCCCGGGTCGGGTCGTCGATGCCGCTCGCCGCGGCCCGTTGCCGCCACTGCGCCGGGTCGGTCCACACCGAGCGGGGCGGTGCAGGGGCACCGGACTGCCTGGGGAAGATCTCCCCCTCGAACACGACCAGGTCCAGGGTGGCCTGGGCCCGGATCGGCTGCCCGTCCCCGTCGAACCGGGTGAGGTTGACGTTCAGCATGCTCAGCTTGACCGTCATGGAGAGCTTGCCCCAGGTGAAGGTGAGATCGGGCAGCGCAGCCTCGCTGGCGGTGCGGTTCTGGTCCTCGGTGGTGGGCGTTCCGGAGAAGGCGATCAGCTTCTGCACGTCCTGCGCGACGCCGGGCCCGACCAGGAGCACCTCCCCCGCCGACACCCGCAGCGCGGTGTCCGAGGCGATCACCAGGCCCTTGCCCTGCCCGACGAGCTGGCTGGCCCGGGAGGATCGGGTGATGTTCATCTTGGTCGGGTTGTAGGCAAAGGTGACCGTGCCGATCGTCGGCGACGACAGCGACGCCGTCGCCGCCCGGACCTGGAGGTCGGGGAAGAAGCCCTCGTGTACCAGTTCCAGGCGCTCCACCGCCACCTGGTTGGTGTCGGCGGAGAGGTCCGGTCCGGACCACGAGGACGGGCGTACGCCGTAGAGCAGCCAACTGTCGACCGGTTCGCCGTCGGCGTCGAGCAGGGTGACCCGGGCGGTGGTCCGGGTGTCGTCGCCGGTGCCGTCCCGCCAGGAGCCCAGGACGTCGACCAGCCAGCGCTGCAACCGCGCGGAGTGCTCCCGGTGGACGGCCCGTTCCAGCACGATCGGCGGGTAGCTGACCTCGCCCGGCAGGTGGTACTGGCCGACGTGGTCCCCGCTCACCCGGACCACCTCCGGCTTGAAGTCGGCCCGCAGGCCCCGGCAGGAGCGCCAGAGGCCGAGTTGGACGCCGCCGATGGTCACCTGGAATCGCATGGCGAGGCCGAGCTTGTCGGTCCGCCGGACCCCGGGTCCGCTGCGGAACAACTGCGCCAGGCCGCCGGAGGCCAGCCCCTGCGCGGTCTGGTTCGGGTCGCCCAGCATCCCGCCGAGCTGCCCCGCGGAGATCGTCGCCATCACTGCTCCGTTCGTGGTCTGGCTGCGGTGGTGCAGGGCCGGGTCAGAGCGAGAACGAGACGTCGTCGTCGAGGAAGCCGGTGTGGGCCAGCTCCAGGGTCTCCACGGCGACCCCGGCCCGACTCGGGTCGAGTTCGGACACCGACCAGCCGACTGGGAAGAAGTGCTTCAACTCCCAGCCGACGATCTTGATGCCGAGTCTGTCGACGAGCTGGATGCTGCCGCTGAGCGGCTGGTACCGCCGGGCCTGCTGGCAGAGCCACTCCTGCACCACCTGAGAGTCGAAGCAGACCGCCCGGCTGAGTCGGATCCGGCTGTAGGTCGGCGCGCCCACGAAGGTGTGGACGTCGTTGCTGTCCCCGGCGCGGTACTCGCAGACCTGCCAGGTCACGCCGAGGCCGGAGACCCGGGACCAGGAGCCGAGGTTGTATCGCTCGTCGTCGATGACCACCAGGTACCGGTGGTTGACTCCGGTGACCTCGAAGAAGCCGCCCATGAACCGGGCCGCGGTGGAGAGACCGCCCGCCATCGTTCCGTACCTCCTCGTCGTCTGCGTCGTCGTGCTGGTGGGTCGCGCGTTTCCGGTGCGGTGCTCCGGTGTCGGGTGTTCCTCGGTCGGGCGTCGTCGGGTCAGGGAGACCGGGCCAGTCGTCCGCCGCGTTCCCGGTCGACCAGCAGTTCCTGTCGGAGCCGGCCGCGCAGCCGTCCGTAGAGGCGTCCGGCCAGCTCCTCCAGGTCGTCCGCGTTGTCCAGGTTCACCGTCCGCCCCGGCAGCCGGTCACCGAGCCAGGACCGCAGGGACGTGGTGTCCCGGTCGAGGCGAGCCGTGGCGGCCTCCTCCCGCTCCGTCGCGGTACGCAGCTCCTCGCGGAGTCGCTCCACCGCGTCGCGGACCTCGGCGAGGCGGCCGGCACTCCGGTCGAACGCGGGCGGGGCGGTCGCGGCGGCCACCTCGGCCCGTAGCGCCGCCAGGGTCGTCTCCGGCACAGGCTCGGACGACCCGACCTGCTCGGCCCCTTCCTGCCGGTTCACCTCGGCCCGCACCAGGTCACGCAGGTCGGCCAGGGCGTCGGCCGAGCCCCCCACGGGTGCCCGCTGGACCGGGTGACCCGTCGGGGCCGGGCCGACGGGACCGGCCCGCCAGCTCAGCCCGCCGTCCGGCGTCACCCCCCAGGCGCCCCCAGCGGACGTCGAGGTCGGTCCGGCGGGGACGGCCGCACCACCGGCCACCAGGGGCACCGTCGGGGACAGCGGGCCCACCCCGTTCGGCGTGGACGCGTCGCCGAAGGCGTGCTCGGCGGCCAGGGCACGTGCCTCCAGGTCACGTCCGGCGGCCGTCGACTCCGCCGGGGTCGTCCCGCCGAGCACGCGCTGCTGCACGACGTGGGCCAGCTCGTGGGCGAGCAGGGCCCGGGCGGGCGGCGCGTCGAGCGGGCCGGCCTCCGCCGGCAACAGGACCTCGCCGTTCCGGGTGGCGGCACGGGCATCGGCCTGCCGTACCTCGGCGGTGGCCTCGGGACCACGTCGGACCGGCACGCCCGAGACGTCGACGCCGTACCGGCGGCGGAACCCGTCCACCAGTACGGTGGGCACGGGCTCGCCGGGAAGCCCCTCAGCCGGTGCGGCCGGGAGTACCCGGGACGACGGGTCCGGGTAGCGCGGCGGCACGGCCGGTGGGTGCCCCGGCCGGGCGGGCGGCGCGTTGTCCGGCGGATCACCACCGGTCAGGTCGTTTCGCGATCTGCGCTCCGGCGTCGCCGGCTCCCCATCGATCCCGGTCACCGGAGACGACCGACGGAACGGACCGCCCGCAGTGGACGGCACGGCTGTTCCGGAGGTGATCCGGTCGTCCGTGGCCGGTGCCGGTCCGGTGCCGGTTGCCGGCACCGGCCGCGGGTCCGCGACCACCGGCGTACCGTTGGCGGGCCCGGCCAGGGGCGCCGGGCGCCACGCGGGCGGGGTGGGCGTGCCCGGGGTGGACGCGCCCGACGTCGGTTCCGTCCCGGTGGGACGCGGATCGGCGTACGCCGCGACGCTGGGGGGGATCGGGAGCTGTGGGGCACCGGCGATCGGCTCCCCCGCGTCGCCGGGCACCGCGCCGCTGGTGGGCACCGGACGGCTGACCGGCGGTGGGCCGGTGACCGACACCGCACCGCCGACCGGTGGTGGACCGGGAGGTTGGGTCGGGAGTTCCGTGCGGATGACCGATGCCGGCATTCCGGTCGTGACGGGTGGCAGCGGCGCCGGCCGTTCCCCGCTGCCGACTGATGAGGTGTCCGTACGCCGGGTCAGGAACCGGGCCGGCGACAGCGCAGCTTGGTCACCCGCCGGACGGATGGCGGCCCCACCCTGCGTCACGGCGACCGGGCCACCTGCCGACGGGTCGTCCGGTCCGGCGGTCGACCCGGGCGGCGGGTCTTCGGCCGGGTGCGGGGCGGTGTTCGTCGCGGGTACTGCTGCCGGGCGGTCCACCGGGGCGCTCGCCGCGTCCACCGGCCCTACCTCCGTCGTGGGGGTGACCGGCCTGTCCTCCCCCGCCGGAGCCGGGCGGGGCGGTGTGCGCCGGGCGGACCGGGCACGGGAGACCACCTCGACCGGGCGGACCGCCCGACCGTCCGCCGTTGCCGAGCCGGCACCGAGTTGCCCGCTGTCGGGCGGCGGATCGGTGGCACGCGGTGCGGTCTCGCCCCGCTGTCGCACGGCCCCCGGCGTGCCGGCCGGGCGGGCCGCCTCCGCCGCCCGGGTGGCCTCCGCCGCGAGGTAGACGTCCTCGAAACCGGGGGGCGGCCAGACGGGCGCGATCGGCAGTCCGACAGCGGCGAACCGGGTGGCGGTCCGGGTTGTCGCCTCGTCATGCCCGGCCGGGCCACCGTCGCGCGCCGGTCCGGTGGCCGGGTCCAGGTCGGGCTTCAGGCTGCTGGCCCGGTCCGGATGGTGCTTCAGGCCGGTGGCCGGGTGCAGGTCGTCGTTTCCGGTCAGCGGGGTCCCGTGGGTGGCGGCCGGGACGACCGGCGCCAGCGTGCGGGGCGCGTCCACCGGGCGGCCGGTGTGCTCGGTGAGCAGCGGTGCGGCGACGGGCCCGGCGGACCGGAGGACGGCGGCGGCGCCAGCGGCCCCGTCGGAGAAGGCCGGCCCGGACGACGGGACACCCGCCACCACCGGGGGCGGGGTGATCGTGACCATGGCCGGGACGGGTGCCACGGTCAGCAGGGGCGCGGCGGCTCCGGCCCACTCCCGAGCGGCGTACGCCGCCAGCGGCACGGGCACCCGCGCCAGCGGGGCGTCCGCCAGCGACGACCGTCCCCCGGCGGGCGGCACCGACGCCGGGACGGACGCCTCGGCGGCCGGCTGGCGGCTCGGCCGGAACAACCGGCGGGGCCGGAGGGGCCAGGCCATCCCCCACCTCCTCAATCAGATCAGGGACCGGTTCGTGGTCGGGACGGCTGGGTCAGGCTCCCGCCGGCAAGGCGCCGGCCAGGTCCACCGCGAACTCGTCCCCGCAGTGCGGGCAGGTGACCTCCGCGCCGGTGCGCCCCTGCTGGTTGACCCGCCGGTAGAGGTCCTGGAGGAAGGCCAGGTCGGAGGCGAAGAGCCGCTCGATCACCGTGGTGTCGACCGGCTGCACCGCACCGATCCGGGTCACCGTCCGGGCCAGCAGCAGCACGCTGAGGTACGCCGGGTTCTGCCGTACCCGGGGATCGCCCTGGGGGTTGATCTCGTCGCGGGCCGTGGCGAGCCGCAGGACGCCCTGCCGGTGCACCGTGCCCCGGTCGTCGACCAGCCCACGGGGCAGCACGAACGGGAACTCGGTGCGCAGGCCCGCCGCCGGTCCGGCGGCGGGCTCGGCGAGGTCAGATCCGCGCATTGAAGTCGAACAGGTCGTCGCACATCAGCGTGACCGTCTGGTAGACGATGTCGGTCGAGCCGGCCTTGACCCCGCTGACCTCCACCTTCGCCGGCCAGGCGTTGGTCATCATGTAGGTCAGCCGGGCGTCGCCGTTGAGGTCGTCACCGGGCCCGTAGAGCTTCAGCGCGCAGTCCCGGTACGCGTCGTACATCAGGTTGCGCACCTTCTGGTGCCAGAGCCAGAGGTCACCGTTGAGGTCGAGTCCCCGCTTGAGGGTGACCGTCGGCGGCTTGGTCCGGCCGTGACTGGTCAGGTGCTCGTCGGCGGGTCGGCTTGACCTGGGGCGTTCGGGTTGGATCATGGTTGGGTGTGCGGAACGCCGTCGATCGTGGA
>NZ_JBFAAF010000082.1:0-29136 GCF_040639595.1 Micromonospora sp. NPDC023814 | reverse complement strand
GACGCCGCCACCAGGCCCGCGCACGCTGGTTCCACCAACGCACCCGACTGAACCGCGACTACGCCCTGGTCAGCTAACAAATGGCGGCTGCCGTAGTAGGCGAGGCCCTCGATGCCCTTGATCTCCTGCGCGGTGACGAAGTGAAGGAACGGCATGTCCTCCTCGCAGGTGCCACGGTCGAACTCGCGTTGAGCCCTGCTCATCGCTCGGTGGAAACCGCTCATGTCGTGCAGGGTGGCGTACGTGCTTGCGGCACGTAGGTGCAGCAGCGTGGCCAGTCGTGGGGTGCCCCATCCGGCGGAGGATCGGAGTGCCGCTTCGACGGCGTGCAGCGCCTCGCCCGGCCGGGTCTGGCAGGTCAGCAGCGCGAGGTAGGCGAACGCGCGTACCTCCATCCGTGGGTCGTCGCAGAAGCGGGCTCTGGTGATCGCGTCATTGAGGTAGGCCCTGGCCTCCGCGCGGCGGTTCGCGTCGACGGTGAGCCAGGCGGTTTCTATGGCCAGGTCGGCAAGGGTGGCCTGGAGGGCTTCGCCGACGCCCCGACTGTAGGTGGCCTTCGCTGCCCATTCCGACAGCTGGGCGTGTACCCGAATGGCGATGTCGCAGAGCTGGTTGGCGCCCACTGCCGCGTCGGCGCGACGAAACTCGTCCACCAGGGAGCTGACCGCTCGCACGTGTTCCATGCCGATGTTCCGGGCCGCGTTGCCAGGTGCGGCGAGCATGGCGAGGGAACCGGTCGCGGCGATGCCCGCGAGTGCAGCGAGGGCATGGAACTGCCGGCGGTCCGTGGTGCCACCCCCTTGGTTCGGTGACGAGGTGCCGGCACTGGCCAGTGCCGGCGGGGTACTGAGTCCGGCGCATTCCACCGATCCGGCGTCGTGCCCCGCAACTCTGCTCGATCGGGTGGGGAGGCTGAACCACAGAAAGCGGGGCGGGACCCGAAGCACCTGTGCCCAGTGGGCCAGTCGATCCATGTGCATGATCGGCGGCCCGTTCTCCACGCGGCTCAACTGCGCCTGCGTGATCCCCAGCCACCCCGCCACCACCGTCTGCGGCAGCGGCTGCCGCCCGTGGTACGGGTGGCACCGGTACGCCCGGATGACCCGCCCGAGGTGCCGCTCCGTCAGGGCCCATCGCACCGGCTCATGTTCCCAGAAGCTCGCCGGCACCACCGGCGGCGTGCTCAGCCTGTCCCGTTCGGCGGCCTGGCACGGCGCACAGCGCCCGCTGTCGTTGTCGCGGGCCAGGCGCGCGCCACATCGGGGGCAGTTCGCGTGTGTCACCGGCAACCTCGCCATGCGCAGGTGGCTCCGTCCATCTCGCCTTGTCGAGCCTATCCATTGAAGCCACTCCGTGGCGGTCCGATATACGCGCCGCGCATATCGACGATGCTCGCGCCGTCATCCGTCGCCGGACAGCCGGGCCGCAGTCTGGGCGCAGACCCCGCTCAACGGAAGGAGCGCCAATGCTGCTCACCGTCGACAAGACCCGCACCGGCCGTAGCCTCGTACCGGACGAGCTGTTCGACCGGCTGACCACCCGCATCGCCCACGACCACGCCGAGCTGGCCCCGGACCTGCCGGTCAGGGTCATGGACCAGGCGCTGGCCTTCCTCGGCGCGTGTGCCGTCACCGCCGAGCCGATCGGGCCGACCGACCTGGTGGACATCGGCTGGCACACCTTCATCCTCCACACCCACGACTACGCCGAGTTCTGCGACCACGTCGCCGGCCGTTTCATCCACCACCAGCCCGAGCCCGTTCCGGACGACAATCGCCCGTCCGCCCCGGAGCCGATCGGCACCCCGATCTCCCGGACGGTCGCCGCGATCACCGCCGCCGGCTTCACCCTCGACGCGCCGCTCTGGGCCGTTGGTGCCGCCGACTGCAGTTCAAAGTGCAACCAGTGCCACGCCGGCTGCCACGACAGCCCCAAGAAGTAGGCCGGTTGACCAGCGGTCCCGGGCATAGACTGCCCGGGACCGCACGCCGCCGGAAGGCCACCACATGCCACGCCGCCACTGGGAGGAACTTCCCGACGGGGTACGGCGTGACGTCGAGCAGCACACCGGCCCGATCCGCTCCGTGAGCACGATCCCGACCGGCGCCGCCAGCGACGTTGCCGTCACCCTCGACACCGCCGTTCGTCCCGTCTTCTGCAAAGGCGGTCAGGTCGATGGTCGGTTCGGCTGGCTCTACCGCAACGAGGCCCGAGTCAATCCGTGGCTGCCCACGGTGGCACCCCGTCTGCTCTGGACTGTCGAGCGCGACGGCTGGCTGCTCCTGGGGTTCGAACACGCCGCCGGTCGTCATCCCGAGTTGGCCCCGGGCTCACCCGACCTGATCCCGTTGGCGGTCCTTCTCGGTGACCTGGCGCGGCAGCTCACGCCGTGCCCTTCCGTCGCCGTGCCGTCCTTCGCCGACCGTTGGCGCACTCTCATCGCCCCCGAGCTGGTCGACGGCGACACCCTCCTGCACACCGACATGACGCCCCGGAACTTCCTGATCGAGAGCCGATCAGATCGTGATGTGGGGGAGACCCGGATCGTCCGGCTCGTCGACTGGTCCGGGCCCGCTCGCGGTGCCGCCTGGATCGACACCGCACTCCTGCTGCTGCGTCTGATCCGCGCCGGCCACCATCCGGCCGCCGCCGAGGAGTGGGGCCGGCAGGTACCCGCCTTCGCCGAGGCGCCCGAGCCTGCGGTGACGGCCTTCGCCGAGGCCCTGGTCGTGCTCTGGCAGCGCAAGCAGCAGGCCGCTCCGGCGCCCCACCATGGCCCGCTTCTCGACGCCGCCCGCCGCTGGGCCGCCCACCGGTCATGCCCGCATGGACGGGGCAGCTCGACAGCGTCGGCAGCGTAGAGGGCAGGCGCTGAATACGCGCCGGCCAGGCCGATGACCGCAACGGCCCAGGGCGCTCTACGTCCTGCACAGGGTCAGCCGGTTCGCACGCATGAGACCGGCCCGGCATCTGGAGTGCCAGGCGTGGGCCGATGAGTGAGCAGCCGTATGCGCACCGTGTATCGCCACCACGATCATCGCCGCATACCGAGTGCCGTGGCCAATGGTGAAGGTCGACGCATGGCCCGGGGCGGGTGCTGGCTCCGGAGCTGCGTCGACCCGAACGACGCAGCTCCGCTCCCGCCCGCCCCGGCGCCAATCCACCCGTTAGCAAGGGGCCCTTCCTCTACCGAATCCGTTAGCAAGGGCCCCCTCCTTACACATCTCCGGAGCCGGCATGCCCACCCTGCTCGATGACTTCCCGGTCCTTACCCCCGTCACCGACGAGGATCTCGCCACCGCCGTACGGGCGGTGCGCACCCACGTGCCGGAGAGCTGGCCGGAGGGCGAGCTGTGCCGCAGCGAACGCGTCCCCTACCCGTGCCGCCTCGCCCGCTGGGGCCGGGCCACCCTGGAAGCCGCCGGCTACACCGAAACCGAAGCCGGGGCCGAGGCCGAGCAGGGCGGCTGGGTGTGACCGGGCAGGAGGCGGTCGGCCAGTGGCTGCGGCTGGTGGTGGCGGACGCGGAGCTGTCGCCGTACCTCATCGGGGTCGACCTGGACCGGCTCGGCGCGCACCTGGCGGCGAGCCTCGCCGCGGCCCTCGAAGGCCAGCCAACCCCGGACCCGTGGCGCGGGCTCGGCCTGTCGGAGGCGCAGCACCGGCGGATCGTCGACTACCTGGCGGGCGTCCTGTGGGCGCTCGGCCTGCCGGACGACCGGGTCGCCCGCGCGCGGCGCGCCTTCGCCGGCGAGGTGGGCGCGTGAATCTCACCGCCGCGTGGGAGGCGGCCGTCGACAAGGGCGCCGACGACTTCTGGTGCACGCTGGAGGACGGCCGCCCCGGCCTGCTCCCCGAACGGGACGCGCCGCTGCTCTTCGCCGCGCTCGGCCGCCTGACCAGCGGCGGCGACGACCCCGCCGGGCGGGCGGCGCTGCTGGCGGTGCTCGGCCGCGCGTACCGCCGGCACGGCCTGTTGCCGCACGAGGCCGCCATCGGCGAAGCGCTGCTCGCCGCCGTCGCCCGGCAGGCCCGCCCACTGTGGACACCGGCGCTCGCCGATGCTTGGGAGCGCGCCGGCCGTCGCGCCGCCGAGGCCGTGCGCGACGCCGCCGCCCGCGCCGGCGACGGGCCGGCGTGGTGGCCCGCCGAGGTGATCGACCGCGACCGGCCGTGCGACACCGTCGCGATCCTGACCGTACGCCCCTGGCGGCGCCTGCCCCACCGGCCCGGCCAGGCGGTCCCGGTCTGCACGCCGCGCCGGCCCGGTCGCTGGCGCTGGCTTTCTCCGGCGAACGCCCCGCGCCCGGACGGCACCGTCGAGTTGCACGTCCGCGCCCTCGCCGCCGGCACCGTCTCCCACAGCCTCGTCCACGACGTACGCCCCGGCGAACCGCTCTGGCTCGGCCCGCCCTGCGACGCCGGCCTGTCCCTGGACCTGCCCCTGCGGAGAGATCTGCTGCTCGTCGCCGGTGGCACCGGCCTGGCGCCGCTGCGCGCCCTGGTCGAGCAGGTCGCCGCCGCGCCGGACGGCCGACGGGTCACCCTGGTCGTCGGCGTCCGCACCTTCGCGGACCTCTACGACGCGATCGCCCTCGACCGGCTCCAGCGTGCCCACGACTGGCTGACCGTCGTGCCCGCCTTCAGCCACGACCCCTGCGCCGAGCCGGCCGAGCAGGGCGACGCCCTCACCATCGCCCTCGACCACCACCATCCTGACCACGACGTGTACGTCTGCGGCCCGCCGCCGATGCTCGCCGGGGCGCGGCTGCGGCTGCTCGCCGCCGGGGTGCCCGCTGACCGCATCCACCTGCCGTCGGAGATGGCGCCCTGATGGCCGTCTACCGCAGCCGGCACGCCCAGCCCGGCCCGCTGACGCCGGACCGGATCCTCGGCGTCGCGCTGCCGCGCACGTCGCTCTGCCGGCGCGGCTACCGGGTCGACGAGGTCGACGCCCTGCTGCACCGCCTCGCCCACGAGCTGCGCGACCGCACCCGCCAACTCGACCTCACCCGCGCGGAGAACCACCGCATCAAGGAGGCGCTCCGCACCTGGCAGGGCCAGCACGCCGATGAACGGTCGCGGGCCCGGCAAGCCGTTCGATGAGCGGCCGACGTTTCGGAGGACGGCGGGGCGGCACGGTGGCCGGTAGCGTCCGGGGATGGCCGACAGCCCTCCCGATGACCTGCTCGACGGTTTCAGCCCCGCCCAGCCGTACACCAGGGAGGTGGCCGCTGAGGGACCCCGGGCGCTCGGCGTGCACGTGGTCCTCGACGGTGACGAGATCGTCTATGTCGGCAACACCACGAAGCAGCCGTTGCGCGACCGGCTGCGCCAGCACCTGACCGGCAACCGGGGCTCGTCGGCGCTGCACAAGAACGTCGGCCGGTGGCTCGACGAGCAGCTCGGTCGGGAGGCGTCGGCCGACGAGATCGCCGACTGGCTGGGCGGGTGCGAGGTCCGCTGGCGGGAGACCGACGACCCCGACGGGCTGAAAGACGCCCTGCTCCAGCGGGTGCGTCCCCGCTTCAACCGGCAGCTCCCCGGGCAGGGCCGAGGCGACGACGCACCAACCGGCGGCCCAGCGGACTGGATCTACCCGGTCAACGAGCGCGGCCCGCAGTGGGGCGACGACCGCAGCGTCTGGGAGTACTTCACCACCACGGAGGGCGTGGTCGACTGGCAGCTCGCCTCCAGCTACCACCAGATCGCCCCCGGCGACCGGATCTGGGCGTACGCCACCGAACCCATCGGCCGGCTTGTCGCCGGCGGAGTCGTCTGGGACGAGCCCTACCAGCAGACGGGCAGTGACAAGCCCGAGTGGCGGGTGCCCATCCGTTGGGACCACGAGCTGACCCGGTTCCTCCTGGCCGACGTGCACGCCGTCCCCGGTGTGCTGGCGACGTCCGTCCGGCGGGTGCGCGGCATGCGGCCGGAGGAGGCCGAGCGCCTCGCCGCCGTGCTGGACGGCCGCCGCGCGCCGGAGCCGGAAGGGCTGCCGGAGGGGCGTCGCCGGCGGCTCGCAGAGGTCACCGCCCGCCAGGGGCAGCCCGGCTTCCGGCGCCGGCTCATCGAGGCGTACGGGGGACGCTGCGCGATCACCGGCTGTGATACCGAGGTCGCCCTCCAGGCCGCCCACATCTCGCCGTACGACGGACCCGCCACGAACCGGGTGACCAACGGCCTGCTGCTCCGGGCCGACCTGCACAACCTCTTCGACCGCGGCGTGATCTGGGTCGATGAGCAGCTTCGCGTCCGGGTCAAGGCGGAGGCCGCGCACTACGCCGAATGGCACGGCGAGCGACTGCGCCCGCCGGCCCGTACGGCGGACCGTCCAGACGCCGCAGCGCTGCGCGCCCACCGCCGCGAGGTCGCCGGAATGCCCTGACAACCCTTGGCCCTACATCGAACCTCGTGAGACCGTCTACGTCGGAGCGTGTGCGACGCGACACGAGGGGTGATCGGCGTGGGCGTTGGGGACGGGCCGTCGCAGTGGTCGATCGAGAAGTTCGGGTTCGCCCAGGCGGTGGCGCTGCGAAAGCGCGTACCGGCGGCCCTGAAGCGGGCGGTCGAGCGCGCGATGGACGCCCGCGAGGCGTCCGAGATGACCAGTGATCACGCCTTCGGAACCGTGCGCTGGTTGGTGCAGTACGAGGAGCTGAACCAGCGCCTCCGGGATCTGCCCGACGTGACGGACCTGCGGCCACCGGGTGCCCAGTTCAGGATCACCCTCTGCGCGGGGCACTTCCTGCTGCCCTGGCACTATTCGAACAGGAACGACATCGAGATCGCACGGGCCAGGCCGGGGCGTACGTTCAGCCGTTTCGCCCGGGACCTTCTCGTCCTGTGCGGCCCGAAGCCGCGCTACCAGCAGGACACCCTGCCGCTCATGCCGCTGAGTGACCAGGAGGCCCGCGACCGGTCGGAGCTGCGGGAAGTGGTTGAACGGCTGCCCGTCGAGCCGAAGGTGTTGCTGGTGGGCTACGCCTGCAATTCGGACGCGGGGCTGCTCCGCGTCTCCTGGGGCGAGGCGGCGCTGCGGCACAACGACGAGTTGGAGTGGCAGCACGTCGAGGATCTGCCGCTGCCGGGTGACACGTCTCAGGGCCGACGCGGCTTCGCCGCCTGACCGTGACGCCGTCCAAAATCGCCCGACGGTGATGCCACTCACCCGGCAGAGTAGGGACGACCCCCTGGCTGGCCCTCAGTCTGCTGCGGGGCGGGTGGTCGTCTTGCGCTCGGGCACCCGGATGAGGTCCGTGTCGATGCCTGGTCGCCGGGGGACGTAGAACCAGCCCTCCTCGGTGTCCGGGTCGTAGTGCAGAACGATGTTCTCTCTCGCGAGCCGCTTGAGCCAGGCGTCCAGCTTGACTCTGTCCTCCTCGCGCAGTTGCTTGCCGGCGCGGCGGCGCGCTTCGGTGCGCAACATCCGGATCGGGAAGAGCCACCGGTGCTCGTCCTTGAGAAGCCACGGGATCAGGTCGTCGTCGCGGGTCGTCCGCCGCTGGAGCCCTCGCCGTCGGCGGAAGTTTCCCCAGAGCGAGGGTACGGTGTCGATGCCGTACTTGCGGCGGTACTCCTCCACCATCCACTGGTAGCTTCGCCCCTCCTCGAACCATCGCAGGACCTCTTGCTCATTCTGGATCTTGCTAGCGGGCATCCCGGTTCGTTCGACTTTCTTCCTGGCTGGGTGCGCCAGCCGACCAGCAACCTGCGGGAAGAGTGAACATCCGGATGATCAAGACGTCAACCAGTGTCAGTAGGCTGCGGTGCAGCATCGGCAGCACGAACAGGAACGGGTTGTGAAAGTCACCATCACCGTGTGTGACGTGTGTCAGGACAGGCAGCGTGAGGCCAAGACGTACGAGGTCGTGTCGGAGGGCCGGACTGCGGAAACAGACCGATGCGCGGAGCATGCGGCTCCGTTCGAGGCGCTGTTCGCAGTGACCGAGGCGCGTCCGGGGCGACGCCGGTACCAGGCCACCACGATGGAAGAGATCGAGGCGCGCAAGGCGAGCCAAGCCAGCCTCCGCTCGCGGGCTTGAGTAAGCGACTCATTACGCCTCGGCGTTCATTGCCACCCGCGCCTGCCGCGCCTCTGGTCACTTCCGCCAGGCGGGGGCCATCCGTTCGGACATCTCGTGCCAGAAGGTCCGCAGGTCGTCGCGGTTGACCGCCTGCCAGTCCGCCCGCCCGGGCGAGCGGAACCAGCGCCCGACGAGGTCGATCTGGTGGGCGCAGAACGCCTCGTCCATCTGGTACGGCAGCTCGTCGCCCTTCGGCGGCAGCGGACACAGCCGGAACGGGCAGTCGTCGATGCAGGTGGAACCGGGCTGGACGTCGTGGGCCTGGCGGCGGCTGAGGGTGACCCGCATGGCGGTGCGGTCGATGGTGAGGCACGGAGGCAGGTCGGCGCGGCTGGCCCGGCTGAGCCGGCGCGCCCGCTCGTCGTTGTCCCGGCCCCG
Source organism: Micromonospora sp. NPDC023814 (assembly GCF_040639595.1). Taxonomy (NCBI): domain Bacteria; kingdom Bacillati; phylum Actinomycetota; class Actinomycetes; order Micromonosporales; family Micromonosporaceae; genus Micromonospora; species Micromonospora sp. NPDC023814. Next base: position 20,671 of record NZ_JBFAAF010000082.1, on the reverse strand, counting down.
GTCGGCGAGGTTGAGCAGCAGCATCACGTCGGCCAGCAGCCGTTGGGCCCGCGGTTCCAGGACGGCCCAGCCGTGCGACGGCGGCAGCCAGGAGTCCTGGAGTCGGCGGATGCCCGGCTGTGGGCTGACCGCCCCCACCCGGCCGACGATCTCCCGCTCGTCCACCCAGCAGTGGCGCTCGGGGTGGCGGTCGATGAGCGCCTCGACGCACAGGTCCGCGACCTCGAGGACGAGCGGGTGGACCGTACCGCTGCCGGGCTGTGGGGCGCGGTGCCCGCCGCCCGCGATCGAGGTCCAGAAGGCGACCAGCCCGCGCGGGTCCGAGCCGTGGCCCCGTTCGTGCAGTGTCTCGCCGGGGTCGCGGGGCAGGGCCAGTAGGGTGAGTGCCTGGATGAGCACCAGGTGGGAGTACCAGAACCGGGAGTGCCGCAGCGCCTTCTCGACCTCCTCGACGAGCAGGCTGCGGTGCGCCGGGTACGTGCGGCAGTTGGCGGCGAGCCGGAACCCCTGGGCGAGGGTGAGCTCGTAGACGCGGGCCCCGTCGGTGGCGTCGGTGGCCAGGCGGTGCACCCAGCGGCGCAGGGTCTCCCGGGCGACGTGCTGCCAGTGGGGTTCGCCGGGGCCGTGCTCGCCGTCGGCGTAGAGGAACAGCGACGGCGCGATCCAGGTACGCAGCTCCTCCAGGCGCTCCCGGCCCGTCGCGTCGGCCGCCTGCGGCGGCGCTTCGAGCAGGTCGCGCAGCGCGCGGACGGCCGCGTTGCCGCCGCTGGCGATCTCGCGGGCCGCGGCGAGCCGGGGGAGGTACGACGACTCGTCGGCCATCATCTGGAACAGCTGCCGGTACTGCGGCGTGGGCTGCCGCGACCGGAGGCCGGTGGGCTCGGGTGGCCGGTCCGCGAGTTGCCGGGCGGCGTCGCCGTACCGGTGCACGAGGGCGATCTTGGCGTCTTCGAGGGGGCGGTCGGTGACGGACCCGTCCCCCTGGTAGCGGGGCCAGGCGTGGCGGATGGTGTCGGCCAGTTGCCGGTGCGCGGTGTGCCCGGTGGCGGCGTCCATCTCCAGGGCGACCGCGAACATCTCCAGCGCCCGGGTGCGGTTGCGCGTCGCGGCGGCCTCGTCACGGAGCCGGTGCACGAGCGTGATAGACCGGTGCCGGGTGGCCTTTTCGTCCCGGCCGCTGGTGGGCAGGCCGACCGTCCGCCGGGCGGTGTCGGCGAGACGGGTCAGGTCGGCTCGCCGGAAGGGGTGGCTGCGCCGCCCGTCCAGTCGTTCGAACGCGCCCGCGCTGCGGGTGTGCAGGGTGAGGGCGGACAGCAGTTCCCGCCCGGGGCCGTGGTTGCGGGTGAAGGCCTGCGCGAGGAAGTCGCCGTCGCGCATGGCGGCGGTGAGGAAGCGCGAGCCGAGGTACGCCTGGATCACCCCGTGCTGGAAACGCACCCCGTCCTGCCGCTTCACCACGATGTTCAGCGCGTCCCCGGTGGTCTCGGCGAGCCCGACGTCCTGCGGGTTGTCGGCGCTGAGCTTGTGCAGCCGGGCGCGCAGCTCGGTCAGGATCCACGCCCGGCCGGCGTCGGTCGTGCCGTCGCCGCCGGTGAGTTCCGTCGTACGCACCGACAGCCGGTTGTTGCGCAGCCCGATGCAGGCGAGGGCGGAGAGCACCTCGATCGCGTCGGACCGTTCGGTCTGCGGCATGCCGTAGTCCTCGTACAGGTCGCCGGCGACGGTGGCGTCACACCACTCCTCCAACAGGCTCCAGCGCAGTGCCGACCTGCCCGGGCCCGCCGGCTCGACCCGGTCGAGGCGGTCGACCTCGTGGAGCTGCCCGATGACCCGCAGGTAGAACGGTGAGTCGGCGACGTCGGCGGCCTTGACCAGCCCGGTGATGCGGTCCCACCGGTGCCCGGCGTCCGAGCGGCGGCTGTGGGCCCGCACGTACTCCAGGGCGGCGCCCTGGGAGAGCGGTTCCAGTTGCAGCAGCAGCGCGTCCAGGCCGCGCAGCGGATCGTCGGGCCGCGACGCGATTACCAGGGGGAGGCGCTCGCGGACCGTGCCCCGGACGGCTTCCCGGAGCACGCTGTCCCGGTCGGCGGGCTGGGCGGCGTCGGCGAGGACCTCCTCCAGGCCGTCGGCGAGCACCACGATGCGGTTGTCCAGCCAGAGCCGCCGCCACATCCGGTCCGCCTCGCCGGCGGCGTGCAGTCGGGTGTCGATGGTGCGCTGGAACTGTTCGAGGGCGAGCTGGTGGAAGTTCAGCTTCTCCGGATCGGTCACCGTCCGCAGGTCGATCCCGATCGGCACGACGTCGGTGGCCATCAGCATTTCCGCGAGGCGGGCCAGGGTGGCCGTCTTGCCGGTGCCGATGCCGCCGACCAGCAGCAGTGGGCGCCGGGTCGTCTCGTCGCGGAGCCGCTGCATCATCAGTTCGCACAGCTCGTCGCGGCCGACGACGCTGCTCGGGTCGAGGTCTCGTTCGGCGGTGGGCAGCAGCATGCGGCTGTTGCGCAGGACGTTGCGCCGGTACCAGCGACGGACCGGCACGTACCGCCAGAAGAGGAAGAGCGCCAGGCCCAGCGCCGCGACCATGGGGGGCTTGACGAAGCCTTCCACCTGGCCGCAGTAGTACGACCTCGGCGGCTCGCCCGCGCACCACGCCGACACCCGGAGGAAGCCGGGCTCGGTGTCGAGGATCATCAGGACCAGGGAGAGGGCGGTCCACGCCAGGAACGCCCCGGCGATGGCGATGATCGCCCACCGCAGCCCGCGGTGGTGCCGCCAGCTCATCCGGTGGTCGCCGCGCTCGTCCGTACGCCGGCGGCGGTTCCGTTCCGCCTGGCGTTCCCGTCGGGTGCGCCACCGACGCCGCCGCTGGCGCAACCACAGCTGGGCCGCCCAGACCGGACCACGTTTCGGCCCGTGCATGGACACCCCCATGATCGACATGGTCGGCTACCGGACGGCGACGGCTGCCCTCCACTCCACGCCAACGCTAGTGCCGTCGCCGCAGGCCAGCGCCCGGTTCCGGCATTTCCCGCGCCGGCCCCTCGGCCCCGGTCCTCGCCCGCCGTCGGTCGTCTGGCGTAAGGTCCCGTAGACCTCGTTGGGGGAGGTGCAGACGATGCGTGCCGGGTTGGAGATGCCGCCCGCGGTCGAGGCGGAGCGGGTCATCACGGCCGTGCTGGCCGACCTGCGCTCGGGCGAGCACCGGGGCGTCGTGGTGGATTCCCCGCCGGGTGCCGGCAAGTCGACCCTGGTGGTGCGCGCGGCCGTCGAGCTGGCCGCCGCCGGCGAGCCGCTGATCATCGTCGCGCAGACCAACGAGCAGGTCGACGACCTCATCGACCGTCTGGCCCGCAAGGCGCCCGAGCTGCGCATCGGCCGCCTCTCCGCCGCCGACTACAGGCCGTCCGAGCGGGTGCGGGGCCACGAGACGGTCCGGGTCGCCGCGAAGGTCGCCGACCTCGGCGGCCCGGCCGTCATCATCGGTACGGCCGCCAAGTGGGCCACGGTCGCGGAGGGCTCCTGGCCGTGGGCGATCGTGGACGAGGCGTACCAGATGCGGTCGGACGCGCTGCTGCGCGTGGCCGGCAGGTTCGAGCGAGCGCTGTTCGTCGGCGATCCCGGTCAGCTCGACCCGTTCTCGACGGTGGAGACGGCGCGGTGGACGGGGCTGACCTGGGATCCGATGCAGTCGGCGGTGGCGGTGCTGCTGCGGCACAACCCGGAGCTGCCGGTGCACCGGCTGCCGGTGTCGTGGCGGCTGCCCGCCTCGGCGGCCCCGGTGGTGGCGGCGGCGTTCTACCCGTTCACCGGGTTCCGCGCCGGCACGTCCGCGCCCGACCGGGTGCTGTCCTTCACCGAGTCGGGGCCCGGGGACGCGCTGGACGGGGTGGTGGACGTGGCGGCGTCCACCGGCTGGGCGCTGCACGAGCTGCCCGCCCGGCACACCCTGCGTACCGATGCGGAGGCCGCCTCGGCCTGTGCGGCGCTGGCGTTGCGGGTGTTGCGGCGGGGCGCGGTCGCCGTCTCCGAGCACGCGCCGGCGGGCGCGCCGGTCACGGCGGACCGGATCGCTGTCGGGGCCGCCCACCGCGACCAGGTCGCGGCCATCCGCGCGCACCTGGGCGAGGCCGGAGCCGGCATCACCGTCGACACCGCCAACCGCCTCCAGGGCCGGGAGTACGACGTGACGATCGTGCTGCACCCGCTGTCGGGGCGGCGGGACGCGACGGCGTTCCACCTGGAGTCGGGGCGGCTGTGCGTGCTGACGTCCCGGCACCGGCACGCGTGCATCGTGGTGGCGCGCGCCGGCATCGGCGAACTGCTGGACGCCCACCCGTCCACCGAGATCGTGCACCTCGACGTGCCGGTGAAGTTCCCGGACGGCTGGGAGGCGAACCAGACGATCCTGACGCTCCTGGCCGGCGGGTCGACCCCGGTGGACGCCCTCAGCGGATCGAGGAGCCGCGCCGTCCGGTGACGAGGTTCAGGTGCGCCACCGGCCGGCGCGAACGGCGAACTCGCCTCACCAGCCGTGGGGTCAGCGGCCGGGGGGCTGGTATTCGAGCCGTTCCCGGGTCGCCTGGTCAATCTCCTCGGCGGTCAGCACCGGCGTGACCCTGGTGTCCACCCCGCCCGCCGCCCGGATGTCGATGGCGAGGGCGGCGGCGGTCTTGTGGTCGGGCAGATCGCACACCACGTAGGTGTCGTCCGCGCCGAACCCGAAGTACATCGACTCCATCCGCCCGCCGGCGCCTTCGATCATCTTCCGGACGACCTCGACGCGTTTGGTGCCGCCGTCGGTGGTGAGCCCCTTGATCCCGTCGATCGTGTAGGTCGACTTCAACAGGAACTTGGCCACGCCGCCATCACCTCCCCACATTCATCGCCCAGGGCTCAGCGCGTGCCCTGTCGTTGGATCCGCTCGGCGCCCTCGACCTTGGCCCGTCCCTGGTCGCGTTCCGTGCCCGCTGACCCGCTGGCGGTGCGCAGGTGGCGGGCCTTCGGCGAGTGCTCGGTGGACGAGCCCTGGTGGCCCCGCGCGCCGCTGCCGGGATGCCGCCGGCCGCGCGCCGACTCGCCACCGGGATCGTGCTTGTTCTCCTTGTGACTACCCATGCGCCGCGCGTACCCGGTCCGCCGGTGGCTAGTCCTTGCCACGCTGTCGGCCGGCGACTGGGCGGCGGGCGGTTGGGGTGGCGCGGCGGGGCGCGGGGCGTTCGGCGGCGGGGTCGGTGGTCCCACCGACGGGGCAGCTCGACAGGGCGCGAGAAGCGGGCATCCGACCCGGTCCGGACACAAAGCCGACCGACAGCACAAGACCCGTATCCGCGCCGCCGTCGATCACCGGAATTCATGTCGGCCTACCGATAGAGCGACGGTTCATCTGATCAATGTCGGTCGATAGCGTGACGGGCAAAGGCCGTCCATGAAAGGCGGGCCATGACAAATCCCATCACCTCACCGTCCCGGCGACGGATCCTGCTCGGCGCCGCCGCGGCCTCGGCGGTCACCGTCACCGGGGCGAGCGCCGCGCACGCCGCACCACCCGCCGCAGCATCCGCCGGGGGAGCATCCCCGGCGCGACCCACCCGGCCCCTCGTGGCCCGGGACCGGGTCGCCACCGCACGGCTGGCCGGCGGGCCGGCCCGCTTCCAGGCCGACTTCCACGAACGCCTCGACGCCTGGCTGGCCTTCTGGTCGGCCAACTCGCCCCGGAGTTGGAGCACGCCGGTGCAGGTCGAGGGCACGGTGAGCGCGGACGGCGACGCGTTCACGCTGCACACGATCCGGATCAGCCGCGACGACGAGACGCGGGACGCCTTCGCCGCCCGGCGGGTGGACGCCGCCCACCTGGCCACCCTCGCCAGCCTGCACCACCACTTCCCGTCGGTCCGCGTCGAGGCCGGTGGCGCGTTGCGGGTGACCGACGGCCCCGCCGGCTGGACCGGCTCGGCCGAGCAGGTCGCGTTCGCCGTCACCGTCTGCCGGGAGCTGTGGGGGCTGCGCGCCGCCGACGCGACCTCCTGGCGGGCGCACGCGAGCCGGGCCGGGCTCGCGGCCGACCCCGCCTCCCGCTCCGGCTGGGCGGCATTCACAAGGGCGAGTCTGCGGCACGGGCTGCGGACCGAATCGTACTGATCTGTGGAGGTAAGGACATGGCACGAAGCGAATTCCGGTTCGTCGTCGACGGCGTCGAGCTGACCACCGAACAGCAGAGCCTCATCGCCGGCGAGATCCAGAAGGCGGGCCTCAACGCGCTGTCCGTCGCCGGCAGCAAGCTGACCAACCCGCTCGCCGTCGGGCACGCCAACATCAAGCTCCGGCCCGAGTGGTACGGGCTGTGGCTCATCGACGGCCCGTTCGCCGAGGAACTCGGCCAGAAGATCAACGACCTCGGCTTCTGGATGCAGAAGTGACGGACCCCGTCCACCGGCCGGACCCGCCGGAGCGGATGTGCCCGAGCACCCCCGCGGCCAACGCCACGGTGTTCCTCGGCATGATCACTCCGGCGGGCCGGGTCGCCTACGTCACGCCGCCGCTCCCGGCCGAGGTCGCTCTCGCCCAGGCCGGCACGGACACGCCGGTCGAATCCCGGTACCGGCTCGCCGGCCCGTGCGTCACCGCGAAGTGCGGCTTCTGGACCGGCGAGCACTGCGGTCTCGGCGAACGGGTCGCCGCCTCGTACCGCGACACCGCCGGCCCGGCCGAGGCCGACCTGCCGCGCTGCGCGATCCGACGGACCTGCCGGTGGTACGCCGAGCAGGGCCGCGCGGCCTGCGCAGCCTGCTCCCACGTGGTCACCGACGCCCGCTGACCGCCGCCGTGGGCGCAGTCGCCGCCGGGGGTCGTCGTCCGCCGCGTCGTGACGACGGTGTGGCCTCACATCGTGTTGACGATCAGCCCAATGTGGGTGAAGTAGTTCAACGCTCCGAAGAGAGTGAAGATGGCGCCGGCGATCGCCCACGCCACGCCGATGATCGCCAGTAGCACGCGGTTCAGCTTGAGCAGGGCGAACGGGGTGAGGACCGAGCCGATCCCCACCAGGACGTACAGGCTGGAGATGAAGGTGGCCTCGAGCCACGGGTACTCCGCGAACTCCCCCGAGATCGGCTCCTGCGGCGGCGCCGCGAAGAGCGTGTACGTCCAGCCGGCCGCCGCGATGCCGAAACAGGCCAGGCCGAGCGCGAACACGAAGATCGAGATCGGCCAGAGCAACCGTCGCGCCTGCTCCGTCCGGAGGCCGCCGTTTTCCAGCGACGCCTCCGCGAAGACCTCGCCCCGCCGCCACAGGATGATCGCCGCGCCGAGCATCAGCACTCCGAAGCCCAGGGACGGCTCGCCGAAGATGATGTTGTCGAAGGCAAAGCCCCCGGGCGCCAGCGGCCAGGTCAGCGTCATGTGCAGACCCGTGACGGCGAGGATCGTACCCAGGATCCCGAAGGCGACCGACCACCCTTCGGTGGCGATCGGTTTGTCCTTCATCATCTGCCAACCGAGGGCCACGACGAGCAGCAGGCCGACCCCGGCGGCGAGTGCCATGATCGTGTTGTAGGTAGGCATCTGCGCCCAGTCGATCTTCAGGTCATCCTGGGCCAATACCTCGGACGTGGCGTCTCCCTCCGTTCGCCGCTCCCGGCGCCGGGACGACCGCACGGCCGAGCGGGGCGGCACGGCGAGTTCCCCCGACCGTGTCGAAGAAACGTCACGGCGGAGAATCGCGGACAAGGGCGGCAGAAACCCCGTTCAGGCCGGGAACGACTGCGGGCGCCGCCACGTCGGGTGGCGGGTCGGAGACGGCGGGATGTCCGACGGTTCCGCTACGGTCGGGGCGTCATGGAGCCGCGGTTCGGCGAGGTCGTCATCGGGCGGGAGCACCCCGCGGGCCTGCTGCGCGCCGAGGTCGACCGGGCGGCCGCCAGCCACGGCGGCCTCGTCCTGGTCGCCGGCGAGCCCGGCATCGGCAAGACGACCCTGGTCACCGCCGCCGCCAGGGAGGCCCGCCAGCGTGGTGCCCTGGTGCTCGGCGCGGCCTGCTGGGACTCCGACAGCGCGCCCGGCTTCTGGCCCTGGGTGCAGGTGCTGCGCGGGCTGCGCCGCTCGTCCGACGACTGGGCGGTGGCCCGGGAGGCCGCCGAGCCGGGCCTGGCCGCCCTGCTCGGCGAGACGACCGGCGCGGCGGCCGACCGGGCCATCCGCGAGACGATCCGCGAGGCGATCGGCGGGCCGGCCGGCGGCAGCGGGGACGACCAGGCCGACCGGGAGGAATTCGACCTCTACGACGCGGTGACCACCGCGCTGGTCGCGGTCTCCCAGCGCCGGCCGGTGGTGGTCGTCCTCGACGACCTGCACTGGGCCGACCCGGCCTCGATGCGGCTGCTCCAGTTCGCCGCCCAGCACACCTGGTTCGAACGGCTGCTGCTGGTCGGCACCTACCGCGACGCCGAGGTGGAGGCCGTCGACCACCCGCTGCGCCCGCTGCTGATGCCGCTCGTGGCGAAGGCGACCAGCATCACCCTCACCGGCCTGTCCCGCGACGAGGTGGGCGCGCTGATGGCCCGCACCGCCGGCCGCGAGCCGGACGTCGACCTCGTCGACGAGGTGCACCGGCGCACCGGCGGCAACCCGTTCTTCGTGGAGCAGACCGCCCGGCTGTGGCGCGCCGACGGCCAGGTGAGCACCATCGCGCCCGGCGTACGGGAGGCGGTGCGGCGGCGGCTCGCGCAACTGCCCGTGCCGGTGGCCGACCTGCTCACCGTCGCCGCGGTGCTGGGCCGCGAGTTCCACCGACAGGTCCTCGCCGCCGTTGCGGGCGCCCCGGCGGCGCAGGTCGACCGGCTCCTCGACCGGGCGGTGACCGCCCGGCTCGTGCTGGCCCGCAACGGCGGTCGCTTCGCCTTCGCCCACGACCTGGTCCGGGAGACCCTCTACGACGGGCTCGCCGACGACGACCGGCGACCCCGGCACGCCGCCGTGGTCCGGGCCGTCGACGGGGCGGCTGCGCTCGCCGAGCGGCTGATCCCGGCCGACCTGGCCCGCCACGCCCACCTGGCCGGCGGCGCGCTCGACCCGTCCCGCGCGACCGAACTGCTGGTGGCCGCGGCCCGGGACGCGAGCGGCCGGCTGGCCGTGGACGAGTCGATCGTCCACTTCCGCCGGGCGCTGGAGGTCGCCGACGACCCGACCCGGCGAGTGAAGATCATGGTCGAGCTGGGCCAGTTGCTGCACCACTGCGGCGACAGCGCCGAGGCACGGCACCTCGTCGCCGAGGCCGCCACGCTGGCGCTGACGGTCGACGACCCGGTGGTGCTCGCCCGCGTCGCCCTCACCGTCCACCGTCACCGCCACCAGTTCGGCTCCGCGCGCACCACCGACGCGGACGGCCTGCTGCGGGAGGCGTACCGGCGGCTGATCGGCGAACCGGCGGCCACCCTCGCGGCCCGCACGCTTGTCACCGACCTGATCACCGCCACCGAGTCGCTCGCCCGGCGCGGCCGGGACGACGAGGCGCTCACCTTCAGCCTGTGGGCGCGGCACGACACCACCTGGGGGCTCGGCACGGCCGCCGACCGGGCCGCGATCACCGCCGAGATCCGCGAGGTGGCGCGCCGGACCGGCGACCGCGAGACCCAGCTCTGGGCGACCTCGCTGCGCTGGGTGGCGCTGCTGGAACTCGGCGATCCGCGATACCACGACGAACTCACCGCGTTCGTCACCGGAGCCCGCGAGGGCGACGCCCGGCACCGGATCGGCGCGACCATCGACGACGGCATCATCGCCGGGTTCCGGGGCGACTTCACCCGCGCCGGCGAGCTGCTCGCCGAGCTGGACGAGCTGTCCGAGTGGGACCAGTCCGAGTCCGCCTTCATGGGCCACCATCTGCGCTGGTCGTGGCTGCTGCTCCAGGGCCGGCACGACGAGGCCGACGCCCTGCTCGACGGGCTGGACCCCGGCGACCACCCCTACCTACAGGTCGTCCGGGCCATCACCGCGGCCGAGCGCGGCGACGGCGCGACGGCACTGCGGCTGACCGTCGGGATCGAGGCCGACGGCACCACGTACAGCCGGATGGTGGCGCCGCTGTGGCTGCGGCTGCGCGCCCAGGTCGCCGCCGCCACCCGCGACCCCGGGCGCTGCGCCGAGGCCCGGGACGCGCTGCGGCCGCACCGTGGGCAGTGGATGACGGCGTTGTTCGGCTGTGACGTCAGCGGCCCGGTCGACCACTGGCTCGCCGCCGTCGACGCGGCGGAGCAGCGCTGGGACGACGCGGTGGCCGGGTTCGCCGCGGCCCGCGACACCGCCGACCGGATGGGCGCCCGGCCCTGGTCGGTGCTGGCCCGCGCCGCGCTGGCGGAGGCGCTGACCGGGCGCGACCGCCCCGGCGACGAGGCCGTCGCCACCGCGCTGCGCGCCGCAGTCGTCCGGGACGCCGCCACGCTCGGCATGCGCCAGGTGGCCGGCGCGCCGACCGCCGCGCCCCCGCCCACCGTCGCGCCGACGGGGCGGCAGCACCCAGCCGTCGTCGCGGATGGGCGGCAGCACCCGGCGGTCGCGTCCGCGCCGGTGTCGCACGGGCCGCCGCCGTCCGCCGGGCCCGTCGCCGGGCAGCCGCCGGCCGAGGCGTACGAGTTCCGCCGCGACGGCCCCGTCTGGCAGCTCGCCTACGCCGGCACGGTCGTGCACCTGCCCGACGCGAAGGGCCTGCACGACCTGCACCTGCTGCTGGCCCGGCCCGGCGTCGACGTCCCGGCGGTCGAGCTGCTCGACCCGGCGGCCGGGCCGGAGCTCGTCGCCGCCCGCCGGATGGGCGGCGACCCGGTCCTCGACGACGAGGCGAAGGCCCGCTACCGGCGGCACCTGGAGCGGCTGGACGCCGAGATCGACCGCGCCGCCGGGCGCGGCGACGAGGCGAAGGTGGCCGCCCTCGACGCCGAACGGGCGGCCCTGCTCGCCGAGTTGCGGGCCGCCGCCGGGCTGGCCGGCCGCAGCCGCCGCCTCGGCGACGAGGCCGAGCGCGCCCGCAAGACGGTGACCGCCCGGATTCGGGACGTGCTGCGCAAGCTCGACGACCGGCACCCGGCGCTCGCCGCCCACCTGCGCGACACCGTCTCCACCGGCGGCACCTGCCGCTACCTCCCGCCCGAGCCACCGCCGTGGCGTCTCTGACCCTCGGGCGCCGGTCGATCGTCGACGTCAGGAGCCGGTAAACCGCGCAGCCTTCCGCGGTGTTTCGGTGACTGAGAGACCAGGAGGGCCAGATGCGAGATCCGCATGGCACGGAGTTCGACGACTTCGTCCGTACCCGGTCGGTGGCACTGTTGCGGGTGGCATACCTGCTGACCGGCGACCGGCACGCGGCGGAGGACCTGCTCCAGGAGGTGCTGGAGCAGATGTACGTGCGTTGGCGCCGCGTGCGCGCCTTCCCGGAGGCGTACGCCCGGCGGGCCCTGGTCAACCGGTCGATCAACCGGTGGCGGCGGCGGGGCCGGCGGCCGGAGCAGGCACTGGGTGACAACGACGGGGTCGCCCGGGACCACGCCGACGACATCGCGCTCCGCCAGGCGGTCGTCGCGGCGCTGCGTACCCTGCCGCCCCGGCAGCGCGCCGCCGTGGTGCTCCGCTACCTGGAGGACCTGTCGGTCGCCGACGTCGCCGGGACGCTGCGCTGCTCCGAGGGCGCGGTGAAGAGCCACGCCTCCCGGGGCCTGGCCCGCCTCCGGGAGGCGCTGGCCGGATCGAGTCTCGTCCTTTCCGTCCCGACCGACACCGGGAGTGCGCGATGACCATCGAAGAGAGCGAGGTGCAGGGCCTCCTGCGCCGGGTGACCGACGACCTCGTCGGCCCGCCGACCCTGCTCGACAACGTGCGACGGGGTGGGCGTCGCCGACTGCTGCGACGTCGGGCCGTCCTGGCCGCGGTGTGCGCGGCCGTGGTGGCGGTACCCGTCGGCGGCGTGATCCACCTGGCGGACGACGGGGCCGGCAAGGTCGCGGTCGAGGTCGCCTCGCCGCTGTTCGACGGACCCACCCGCGGCGATCTGGCCGGCGACGAGGAGTACCTGCGGCAGGTCCGGGAGGCGTGGCGGCAGCGGACGAAGGGCAAGGCGTTCGACGCCCGGAGCGAGCCGCACGTGGTCTGGGCGGGTAACACCCCGGCCGGGCCCGCCGCCTACGTCGCGCAGCGGGCCACCGTCACCGGGATGGTGTCCGAGCCGGGCAACGACCGCCTGATCGGCTACGCCGCGTTCGCCGAGCCCACCGCCAGCGGCCTGCGGATCATGGCGGTGGGCGGCATGAACGACAGCATGGACGGCAAATCGACGGCCGTGCTGCTCGGGCCGCGGCGTGACGTGCTGGTCGTGCTCGACGCCGGATACCCGGTGGAGTTCTCACCGACGTTCCGGTACGCCCCGGACGGCCGGGTCGAGCGCACCTTCCAGCGGGTGGCGTTCCGGGACGGGGCCGCCGTGCTGTCGGTGCCGCCGCAGCGCGACAGGGTGACCTTCGCCCTGGTCGGGGTGCCGTTCAGCACGGCGACCGCCGTCGACGTCACCAACGCTGACGACATCCTCTTCCCCGACAGGGAGAAGGGCAGCCCTGAGCCGCGGTGGGTCACCCACACGCTGCCCGGCGCGGAACAGGTGTGGGGCGGCGACCCCGCCGAGGTCGTCAAGGGCTCGCAGTGGCGGGGCGCGCTCGCCGCCTACGAGGATCGCGGCGGCGTTCACCTCGCCGGTGATGCTCCGCTGCTGGTCGTCCACGGCGCGACCCCCGACGGTCGGCGGCTGCTGCTCCAGACCATCCAGTTTGACGACGATCCCGCCCGCGCGATCGCCCTGCTCGCCCGCGGCGACGCGCCGTTCCAGCCGGCGGCCAGCGGGTTCGTCGACTGGAAGGCGCCGCTGCCGGTGCGGCTTCGGCTGCCGGCCGGGCAGGGTGTCCTCGTCGTCGCCGAGGGCGCGGCGCTGAGCTACCGGGTCGGCGCCGGGCGGTGGCAGGACGCCGGGCGTGGTGCGGCGCTGCTACCCGCCGACGCCACCGAGGTACGCGTCACCACCGCCGGCGGCACGGCCACCGTCCGGATCGACTCCTAGCGGCCACCGGATCGACGACGGGCACCACCTCCGTGGCGGTGCCCGTCGCCGGCCGGGTCAGCGGCGGTTGTAGCGGTACATGGTGAGGGTGCCGAAGACCACCACGAAACCGGCGCTCCACACCAGCGTCCACATCGTGCTCGACGCGTCCGACGCCCCCGACATCGTCGCCCGCACCGAGGCCACGAGCTGGGTGACCGGGTTGACCTTCACGAACGCCTGCAACCAGCCCGGCATGGTGACCGGCTCGACGAAGACGTTGCTCAGGAAGGTCAGCGGGAACAGCACCATCATGCTGACCCCCATCACCGACTTCTCGCTGCGCAGCACCAGGCCGAAGAACGTCCAGACCCAGGAGAACGCGAACGAGAAGACCACCAGCAGGCCGATGCCGCCCAGCACCCCGAGCAGCCCGCCGTCGGGGCGGAAGCCCAGCACCAGACCGACGCCGAGGATGACCACGGCGGCCAGCACGTACCGCAGCACGTCGCCGAAGATCATGCCGACCAGCGCGGCGGGTCGCCACACCGGCAGCGTCCGGAACCGGTCGAAGACGCCCTTCTCGATGTCGGTGTTGAGGCCGACGCCGGTGTACATGGTGATCATCACGACGCTGGTGACCATGATGCCGGGCAGGAAGAACTGCAGGTAGTCCCGTGGGCTGTCGGCGAGGGCACCGCCGAACAGGTACGTGAACATCAGCACCATGATGATCGGGAACGCCGTCACGTCGAACAGTTGCTCCGGCACGTGCTTGATCTTCAACATGGCCCGCCAGCCGAACGTCAGCGACGCCGACAGCGGGCTCGGCCGGGACGGCCGGGCGCCGGGCGCGAGGACGGTCGCCAGCGCCTCCGCCGACGGTACGTAGACCGACGGGGCCGGCCCGGTCGTGGTGGTGGCGTTGCTGCTCATCGGGCTGCCTCCAGCTGCTCGTCCCGCTCGTCGGCGCCGACCGCGGGGTGGTCGGTCAGGGCCAGGAAGACCTCGTCCAGGCTCGGCTGGCCGAGGGAGAAGTTGTCGACGACGATGCCGGCGCGTGCCAGGTCGCCGAGCACCCGGGCGGCCTGCTCGCTGGCGTCGAGGTCGCCGCCCTCGCCGCCGACCCGGGCGGTCAGCGCCACCGGGTCGGGCTCCAGCTGCACCGGCACGTCCAGCACCGCGCGCAGCAGCCGTTCCGCCTCGGGCCGCTGGTGCGCGTCACGCAGTCGCAGGTGGACGGTGCCGGAACCGACCGAGGACTTCAGCTCGCCCGGGGTGCCCTCCGCGATCACCCGGCCGTGGTCCACCACCGCGATCCGGCCGGCCAACTGGTCGGCCTCGTCCAGGTACTGCGTGGTCAGCAGCACCGTGGTGCCGTGCGCCACCACGGCCCGGACGATCTCCCACACCTGGTTGCGGCTGCGCGGGTCCAGCCCCGTCGTCGGCTCGTCGAGGAATAGCAGGTCCGGGGTGTTGAGGATGCTCGCGGCGATGTCGATGCGCCGCCGCATGCCGCCGGAGTACTTCTTGACCTGCCGGTCGGTCGCCTCGGTCAGCCCGAACGCGGCGAGCAGCCCGTCCGCCCGCTGCCGCGCGGCCGGCTTGCCGTGCCCGAGCAGCCGACCGAGCAGGATCAGGTTCTCCAGCCCGGTCAGGTCCTCGTCCACCGAGGCGTACTGGCCGGTGAGGCTGACCCGGGCCCGGACGGCGTCGGCCTCGTGGACGACGTCGTGACCGAACACCCGCGCCCGCCCGCCGTCGGGGCGTAGCAGCGTGGCCAGCACCCGCACCGCCGTGGTCTTGCCGGCGCCGTTCGGGCCGAGCACCCCGTAGACGGTGCCGGCGGGCACCGCGAGGTCCAGGCCGTCCAGCGCCCGGGTGTCCCCGAACGAGCGGGTCAGCCCCTCGGCCTCGATGGCCAGGCCGGTGCTGCGTCTATTCATTGATCCCTACCTTCCTTGGCGAACTTCTCAGGAGACGTACGGGCGCGCGGCGCGGCCGTCGCGCAGGGCCAGGCCCCACCAGCAGAGCTGGTCGAGCAGCACACGGGCGGCCCGGCGCAGCCGGTCGGTGGCCAGCGGGGTCGGCTCGCCGCAGAGCAGGTCCACGCCGACGACGTCGCGCATCGTGACGGCGTGCAGGGCGGTGAAGACCGTCCGGAGCTGGTCGACGGCGTGCAGGCCGACCGAACCACAGCCGTACGACACGAAACCGACCGGTTTCGCCTGCCACTCGTCGTACGCGTAGTCGATCGCCTGTTTCAACGACGCGGGGAAGCTGTGGTTGTACTCCGGGGTGACCACGACGAACGCCTCCGCCCGGCCCACCTGCTCGGCGAACGCGCGCATCGCCGGGGTCGGCTCCGCCGGGTAGCTGGCGGGGAAGTCGTAGTCGGCCAGGTCGACCACGTTGACCGTCAGCCCGTCGTGCGCGTCCGCCCGGTCGACGAACCAGCGGGCGACCCGGTCGCCCACCCGCCCCTCCCGGGTGCTGCCGATGACCACGGCGAGTCGCAGCGGCTCCACGCTTCCTCCTCCCGGCCGTTCCGGTCCCACCCGTCAGGCGCGAGACGGTGGCCGGCGGTCCGCCAGATTTGATCTAGCGGCTTCGCGAGGTACCGCCAGGTCCGGGCACCGGAGTGTCGGCGCGGTAAGCGGTCAGGCCTGCCCGGTCTTCCGCCGGCTCGCCGGGCGCGTCGGCTCCGGCTGGCAGCCCACCAGCTCCTCCCCGCCAGCCGAGCGCCGGTAGAGCACGCTGTGCC
Source organism: Micromonospora sp. NPDC023814 (assembly GCF_040639595.1). Taxonomy (NCBI): domain Bacteria; kingdom Bacillati; phylum Actinomycetota; class Actinomycetes; order Micromonosporales; family Micromonosporaceae; genus Micromonospora; species Micromonospora sp. NPDC023814. The sequence goes on along the minus strand of NZ_JBFAAF010000082.1, from coordinate 4,838 downwards.
GGTCCCGGCTCCGAAGCACCAGACCGGACCGCAGCAGCACCCCCAGGTGGTAGGAGACGGTGGCCGGGGCCAGCCGGTGCCGCTCGCTGAGCTGCCGGGTGGAGCGGGGCACGTCCAGGTCCGCCAGGATCGCGGCCCGGCTCGCGCCGACCAGCTCACCGAGCCCGCCCCGGCGCTGGCCGGCCCGCCCGGCGCCGAGCGGGTAGACCAGCACCGCGTTGCCGGCGTCGCAGAGCTGCGTCGAGATGTGCGGCCAGGCCAGCACCGACGGCGCGAGCACCAGCTCCGCCTCGGCGAGCGCCGTGGTGATCCGGTACGAGCTGTCGATGGTCAGCGCCCGGCCGGTCCAGGCCACCCTCGGGTGCAGGCTGTTCAGCACGCTGCCCACCCCGGTGGTCGCCATCGTGGTGGCCTGCAGGGCCAGCTCCGCCTCCAGCGTGGCCCGCAGCGCCGGCCACTGGTCGGCCAGCGCGGCCCGCCAGAAGTGCCGGAGCCCGTCGGCGACCCGCCGGGCGAGGGTGCCGTCCTCGACCGCCGCGCGGACGCACACCGGCATCCGGCCGGCCGGGAACCGTTCGTGCATCTGCACGGCCACCTCGCCGGCCGACGTCGCCTCGGCCGCCGCCAGCTGCTCCTCGAACACGGCGTCGGGCGGGCCCAGCGGCGGCTTCGGGGTGAGCATGTCCGGTGTGTAGCCGCCCCGGCCGGGCGGCGTGACCAGCCGCGCGACCAGGGCCACGTCGGGGTGTCGCAGCGCGCCCCGCGCGGCAGGGCCGGGATCGCCGTGCACCGGGTGCCCGAACGGCGACAGCGCGGCCTGCAGCCAGGACGTCACCTCCGCCGCCGGCGAGGTCGCCAGGCGGAGCCGGGCGAGAGTCGGGCAGTCCAGATGCGCGACCAGCACAGCGGGATCCTACCGGCGGCGTGGTCGGCGTGGTGTCGAGCATTCGACCGGGCTCGAATCAGTGGCCGGGTGCGCCGTGAGCGGGGTTGGCTGCCACCAGACCGACCCACTCGTCGCCGAGGAGCATGCGATGCGCCCACCCGCCTCCGTCCGTACCGCCGGCCGGCTCGGCCGTTCGCTCGCCCTGCTCGGGCTCGCCGCCGGCCTGCTCGCCGCGGCCCCCGCGGCCGGGTCGGCCGCCCCCGACGCCGCGACGGCCGGAAGCGGCGACGCCACCGCCCACGGCTGCGAGCGCGCCTTCGACCGCGCCGTCCAGGCGTACGTGGACACCACCACGCGGCGCGACCTGGACGGCTTCGCGGCCCTGCTGCACCCCGATGTCACCTCGGTCTTCGCCTCCGACGGGGAGGTCCTGGACGGCAAGCAGGCCACCGTGGACTGGCTGCGCGGGTTCTTCGCCGACGACTCCTGGACCCAGTCGTTCAGTGTCGCGAAGCGGACCGTGGTGGGCTGCCGCACCGGGTTCGTGCTGTTCGACTCCGTCTACGCGGTGCCCGCGACCGGCACCCGGGTGCCGCTGCTGATCGGGGTCAGCTTCACCTACGAGCACGGCCGGTGGCTGGTGTTGCAGAACCAGGACTCGGTGGGCCGGATCTGACCCGGGGGGTCGGGGGGAGGGGCGGGCGCGGTCACTGCCGCGCCCGCCCCGCGGCGGGCGCTCGGGTGGCCTGCCGCGGCGCGGCGGAGGGCTCCGGCCCCCTCCACCTGCGCCGTCTCGCCGTGTCGCGTTACGCGGGGACGTAGTCGAAGGTGTCCGGATGCCCGCCCTGCCGGCCGGCCTCGCCCCGGTCCAGTCCGGTGATCCGCTCCATCGCCGCGTCATCCAGCTCGAAGTCGAAGATCTGGAAGTTCTCCTCGATCCGCTCCGGGGTGGTCGACTTCGGAAAGACGATGTCGCCGCGCTGCACGTGCCAGCGCAGCACCACCTGGGCCGGGGTCCGGCCGACCTGCTCGGCGACGTCGACGACCGTCGGGTCGCCCAGCACCTTGCCCTGCGCGATCGGCGACCACGCCTCGGTGAGGATGTTGTGCCGGTGGCCGTACTCCCGCACCTCCTCGTTGCCGAAGTACGGGTGGACCTCGACCTGGTTGACCGCCGGCACCACGTCCGCCTCGGCGACCAGCCGCTCCAGGTGCGGCACCTGGAAGTTCGACACCCCGATCGAGCGGGCCCGGCCGTCGCGCTGGAACTCCTCCAGCGCCCTCCACGTCGAGACGAAGTCGCCGTCGTAGAGGGTGGGCAGCGGCCAGTGGATCAGGAACAGGTCGATGTGGTCCATCTTCAGCGCGGCCAGCGTCGACTCGAACGCCTTGCGGGCGTCGTCGGGCCGGTGGAAGGCGTTGCTCAGTTTGCTGGTCACGAAGACCTCGTTGCGGTCCAGCCCCGACTCGCGGACCGCCTGGCCCACCTCCGCCTCGTTGCCGTACATCTCGGCGGTGTCGATGTGCCGGTAGCCGACCTCCAGGGCCTTGCGGACCGCCGCGACGGTGTCCTTCGGATCGATCTGGAACACCCCGAAGCCGAACTGCGGGATGGTGTTGCCGTCGTTCAGGGAGATGATGGGGACCGCGTTCGCCATCGGGGCTCCTTCGCCGGTCGTCACGAAGCCGGGTGCGCGGAACCGCTTCCACGCCCGGCGGGCCATCCCCTGGCGTACCCCTGATTCGAGGTGTTCCAACCGGTGATCCCGGCCTCAGGCCGGCTCGTCGAAGAGCACCGGCCAGGGCCGGGGCGCCGGCCCGGGCGGCGGTGCCGGGGGCGCGGACCCGTCGGCCAGCACCTCCGCCGCGAGCTGCCCGAACATCGGCGCGGCCGGGTGCGCGGACCGGCGCCGCCAGGCCGCCGAGGTGCGCTTGACCAGCGGCGACCCGGCGATCGGCCGCCAGGCGATCCGGGGTTCCCGGCGGGCCGTCGCGGCGGGCTCGACGGCGATCCCGCCGCCGGCCAGCACCAGCCCGAAGAGGAACTCGGGGTTGCGCGCGGGGCGGACCCGCGCCGGCGCGAACCCGTGCCGGCGGCAGACGTCGAGCAGGTGGTCGTGCCAGCCGGGCGCGGTGGCCCGGGGCGCGGTGACCAGGTCCAGTCCGGCCAGCGCCGCCAGCTCCACCTCCCGGCCCCGGGCCAGCGGCGACGCCCGCGGCAGCAGCACCCCCAGCGGTACGTCGACGGCGGCGCCGAGGCGCAGCCCCTCGTCGGTGACGGGATGGTGGAGCAGGCCGACGTCCAGCCGCCCCTCGGCCAGCATCCGCTCCTGCTCGCCGCTGGTCAGCTCGTGCAGGTCCACGTCGAGCCCGGGCGCCCGGTCGGCCAGCCGGTCGAGCAGCTCGCGCAGGGTCACCGCGGGCGTCTCCGGGGGCACCCCCGCCCGGAGCACCCCGGACACCCCCTCGCGCACCTGGCGCATCAGGTTGCGCAGCCGGCCCTCCCCGGCGAGCAGGTCCTCGGCCTCGCCGAGCAGCAGCTGACCGGCGGTGGTCAGGCGCACCTGGCGGCGGGACCGGTCGAACAGCTCCACCGCCAGCTCCCGCTCCAGGCGCTGCACCGACTGGCTCAGCGGCGGCTGGGCCATGCCGAGCAGCTCGGCGGCCCGGCCGAAGTGCAGCTCGCGGGCGACCACCACGAAGTGCCGCAGGTGCCGGAGCAGGTCCACGGCCGGACCCTACGCCAGCGCCCCGACGCGGGCGGCGGCTACGGTGCGAAGCGTGGCGACGGAGCGGATCGCGGAGATCTTCGAACGGGTCGGGGTCACCGGCAGCCTGCACGCGGTCGACCTCGACGCGGCCGACGACGGCACGGGGCAGCCCGGCGGCCGGCGGGAGGTGGCGGTCCGGGCCGACGAGCAGGTGGTGATCGCCTCGATCTTCAAGATCCTGCTGGTGCTGGAGTTCGCGCGGCAGGTCGTCGCCGGTCAGCTCGACCCGCAGGAGCGGGTGCTCGTCACCGCCGGCGACCGGCTCGGCGGGTGGGGGATCGCCGGCTGCGCCGACGACGCCGAGGTGTCGCTGCGGGACTTGGCCTACTTCGCCATGTCGGTCAGCGACAACACCGCCGCCGACCTGCTGCTGCGCCGGGTCGGCGCGGACGTGCTGCCGATGCTCGCCGCCGAGCTGGGGCTGCCGCGCACCCGGATCGTCGGCGGTCCCCGGCACCTGGTGGAGATGATGCTCGCCGACGTCGGCGCGCGCACCGAGGCGGACTTCGCCCGGATCTTCCCCACCCTGCCCGCCGAGCGGGTCCGCGCGATGCGGGTGTTCGACCCCGCGCACACCACGTCGAGCACCGCCCGCGAGATCACCCGGCTGCTCGGCCTGGTCTGGCGGGACGAGGCCGGCCCACCCGGAGCCTGCGCGATGGTCCGGGGCTGGATGGCCCGGCAGCTCTTCTGGACCCGGCTGGCCGCCGGCTTCCCGCCCGGGGTGCGGGTGGCCGGCAAGACCGGCAGCCTGCCGGGGCTGCACCTGGAGGCCGGCGTGGCCGAGTACCCCGACGGCGGCCGGTACGCGATCGCCGTCTTCGCCCGCGCCGCCCACCTCGCCACCCGCCGCATCGACGTCGACCTGGCGATGGGCGAGGCGGCCCGCACCGCCGTCGAGGCGCTGCGCGCCCGCTGATTTCCGGCCGGAACGAGCCGCGCCGGGCCCCGCTGAGCTGGTCCGATATGCCGGCGGGTATCGACCGTTCCGGCCGTGGATCTTGGACTGGGCGGGGGAAGTGCTGATTGGCTCGGCACCGACCGATCAGCACCACGACGGGGAGAACTCCACATGCCCAACCTCGACCGCCGCCGCTTCCTCCGCGACGCCGCCGCCAGCACCGCGCTGGTCTCCGCCGGCGGGCTCGCCGGCGCCGCCCTGGCCGGCCCGGCGCAGGCCG
>NZ_JBFAAF010000081.1:0-29673 GCF_040639595.1 Micromonospora sp. NPDC023814 | reverse complement strand
CCGCGCACGGCCGCAACATCATGCACGCCCTCACCGAACTCGCCACCGGCCGTCCCTGGCTACCCGCAACCGGAACGACCACCTGATCAGTCACGACTTGACAACTACCCCAGCGGGCGGGGCGTCGACGGCGAGTTCGTAGTGTCCGCGTCGGAGGTTCTGAATGAACGCGTGTCCGGCGATGATCACCTGCGTTGTCTTGTCCGTCCGTAGCCCACGCATCGGTCTCAACCACTGTTTCAACTGGCTGTGACAAGCCTCTATCGGGTTGTTCGCATGTTGCTCGACGTGGTGCCACGCCTGCGGGATCAACTCATCCAGCACGCCGGGGTAGACCGGCGCGGCGTCGGTGACGACCTCACTGGGGGTCACCTTCAACGTCGACAGCGCCCGTCGGAAGAACCGCCGGGCCGCGCCGGCGTCGCGACGTGCCGAGACCAGAACGTCGATGACCTGCCCGTACTGGTCGACCGCCCGGTACACGTAGCGCCATACCCCGTTGACCTTGACGTACGTCTCGTCAACGAACCACCTATCGCCCGGGGAGCGCCGGCAGAAGCGGGCGGCGTCGGCCAGCAGCGGCGTGAACCGCTGCACCCACCGGTACACGGTGACGTGATCGACCTCCACGCCACGCTCGACCAACAGCTCCTCAACGTCTCGGTAGGACAGGTTGAAGCGCAGATACCAGCGGACCGCGATCACGATCACCTCTGGCGGGAACCGGAACCCAGCGAACGCCGACTTCGGAGGCAGCCACGGGCCAGGATGGGTCGATGGCTTCACTGCTCAAGTCTGCCTCGATCTTGCCAACGCTCAACGCAACGGTGCCCCCTGGGATCCTTCCTCGACTCCGTCGTCGGCAACGCGCCGATCCTCGTGGACCGGACGAGGGGAAAGCCCCACGAAAAAGGCACCGCCCGGTCGATCGACTACTACGTCGCCGAGTACACGAACGGCCGACACACGTGCCAATCTGTACGGCCACGCAGCCGTAAGCCCGACCCCTCATCGGGAGCCACACGTGGGAGCGACCGGGGCGGACTGGACCGGACGGCGTCGAACCGATGAAGTTGCCAGGCGTCCGAGGACCCGGGCGAGGCGAACGTTCCCGAACCGCCTAGACATGCTCTTGGGAATCTACGGATCAGAAGGTCAGGTAGGCCTGGGCAACCGCGCCTGCGGACTGCCCTGCGGGCGGCCTTCGGCCGTCCTCGGGCGTCCGCAGCGCGTCGTTCTAGAGTCAGCGGATCGTCAGCGAACGCCGTACCGCGTGGTGACTCCCGATCATGCTCGACGGCACGACCGATGCGTCTGACCACGCGGTACGGCACTTGATCACACTCGCCGCTACGTCAGGTCACTTTCCCCGGACGGGACCAAGGTTCGTCCGGTAGGCGCTCCACCTTGTCCCCGTCCGGGGAGGCTGGACGGTCTGGCGACTGACCGACGAGGAGATCCGCTTCCTGGATACAGCCTGTCACCCCGTCGCGGCAGGCGAGGCGTTACAGAGTGCGTCGACGCGCTCGCGCCAGGCGCTTACTTCAACCGGCATGGTGAGCTCGGCGGTTCGCTGATCGGGGGTCTGCACTGAGAAGCGCACCGGCAGAGGATTCGGGCTGGCCATGCGGCAATCAACCATCAGCCGGACGTCTATCCCGCCTGTGCTGCCCGGGACCAACAACAGTGACTGGCCGGTGTCGTGTACCAGCACGCCCGTCTCCTGAGCTCCAACGAAACGAACCATGACCGGTATGGAACCAGCATTCACCACCGTGAGCTGGGCGTCCACCTCGGCATTCCCGGCGTGTCCGGTGCCCCCGCTGGTTGGGCCGGCCATGGCGTTGACCGCGACCGTGGGCGGCTGTGCCTGTTGTTCGCGGCGTTCCTGGAACTTGGCGACACCGACACCGCCAAGCGCCACACCGAGAGCGAAGGTACCGACGAGGTACAGCGCCACACGTTGTCTGGACGGCATGCGCTCACCCGGACTCTCGTCCGATCCGGCAGGATCACCCTCTCTCTGATCTAGGTCGATGAACCCATGCTCTGTTGCCATGCCGAAAGCATAGGGCCGACCTGTCCAGCGCCTTCCTCGTCACCGGTCCGCATCCAGTCCGCAAGAGGCCGACGGACAGCAACAGAGAAGTGTGAGATGTCGCGAATCAATTCCGCTGCTGGACCCCATACGCCCAGGTCGCCATGACGGTCAACTTGATCTCGTAATGCGTAGGTCGCTGATGCGGTCGCTTCCAAGTGATGCCCGGACCTGCGGGTCGCGGAGGACTTTGACCGTCCCGAGTTCGGCGCTTGGATGTCGGTCATAGACCTCGCACACGCACGCGACATCCCGGTCTGGGTTGACGATCCAGTCCTTCGGGCCATCGCCCGCCACAGCGGGTTGCCCGCATTCTCAACCCCAGCGCTGATCGACTACCTCGCCGAGAGGCAGACCATAGCAATCTCCCGCCGCGAAACGACCGTGCGCTGCATGATCAAGGGACGCGTAGGCGACCTGCCTCTGGACGAAGGAAGGTTGCTGGAACTCGCAGAGGACGAGAGATGGATGCCTGGAGCCGTCGCGGCCGTCATAGCCCGCGCGGCAGCATGGGCCGGCGAACACCGTGCAATAGCCCTGTATCGGTGCCTGCTGTCCGAGGCGGAGCGTAACGGTACCGCACCGGTTGGGCAGTGGCTCTACTCCGCCGTTGCGGGTGCCGCCACCGCCGCCAACACACCGGCCGCAGCCAGTCGGCTCGCAGCCATACTCCTCGCCCAAACCATCCACGACCTCGACGCACGCGGCGAATCCGTGGCCCAGCTGCTCGCGGCGGCCCGCCGCGCCCTGTACGACTGCGATGACGTTGACAGCGAGGCAGCCCCCGACCCCCTGCCTCTCTGCAGCCGGCTGCTGAGTGCGTCGGCGAGCGACCGAGTGCTCCCGCACCTGGTCGCTCGTGACGTGCTCACCCGATTCGCTGCCCTTCCCGACCATGACCGCCTCGCCGTCACACAGGCACTACTCGAGTGAACGGAAGGGCCGCCCTGCCACGGCAAGCAAGTACGGATGCCTGATCCGGAGCTGCCAGTGCATCCGCAACAGCGGATCAGTCGCGGCCGAAGCGTTGTCGAAGCGCACGTACTCGTAGGAGCTCACTCCCACGAACTCCCGAGGCCGGCGGGCCAGCACTCGCTGATGCTCTACCGCCCGTGCCCACCTGGTCCACGCCGACCGCATCACTCCGTCACCGTCCCCATCACGAAACTCTGGACTGGTCATCGGCCTGATGGTCGTCGTCCGGGACCTCCGGCTTGTCTTCCTCTATCTCTCGCACCGGGTGACCATGCTCCCGCCGGTCCACCCGGTTTGGTCGGTGCCCGCGCCCCGTCCGGCTACTGCCGCAGGTAGGCATCCCGGGTGCTCGGCGACGCGCCGGTGATGAAGCAGCCGCCGCTTACCACGATGGCGGCTGGTGGTTTGTGGCCTGCCAGCCATGTCAGCACGCTGGCGGCCGTGCCTGCCAGGACGCCGACGATGATGAAAATGGGTCGTGGGCGGATTTCGGCCGGCAGGGCCGACGGCCTCCGGCGGCATGGCGGCGGTGGGCTCGGCTGGCCGAATCTAGCATACGAATCGATATTCATTTTCGATAAGATTGGGCTGTGACGGACGAGTACAGCACTTCCGGTGAGTTCCTCGACATCCTCAGCCGCGACGCCTGGGCGGCGTTGCGCGAACCGGTCACCAGCGCCCTACGGGGTATCGATTCGGCGGTCGGCCCTCTAATCGACCTCGGCGCGGGCAGCGGACGGGGGACGCTGCTGCTGGCCGAACTGGCACCCTCGGCATTCGTTCTGGCCGTCGAGCCGTCCCTGGTCCAGCGCGCAGTGCTGCTCGCCCGGCTGGCCGACGATCCGGTGTTGGCGGAACACGTTTCCGTCATCGCGCAGCGCACCGAGACGGCGCAGTTGCCCGACGCGATCGGCGGGGTCCTCGCGATGAACATGATCGGCCACCTGAGCCCGGACGACCGCCGGCAATTGTGGTGCCGGCTGGGCGACCGGATGGGTCCGGAGGTCCCCTTGGTGGTGAACCTGCAAGCACCCGCGCGTGTGGAGGCGATCCCGGATGCGGACTTCGCCGCTGTGCGGATCGGCTCCTGCACCTACGAGGGCGGGGGGCGTGCCGAGCCGGACGGCCCCGAAGCCGTCGCGTGGCACATGCGCTACGGCGTTCGCGACCAGAAGGGTGACCTTGTCAGCGAGGCGGCGGCCACCTACCGGTGGTACGTCCTCGACGAACAGACGCTGCTCGCCGAACTGGCCGAGGTGGGCCTCGCCGCGCAGCCGTGCGGGCTGGGCGTCTACCGTGCGGCCCGCGTCACTGACTGACCAGCAACGATGCCGGACGCGACCCCGGTCCGACCGGCCGAATCCGATTGGGGGGCGGTCGGCTCCCGAACCGAAGGGAACCGACCGCTACCCGTCAGCCGAGCGGCACCGGAAGGGCCGCCCGGAACAAATCCTGTTCCAGCCAGACGGCGGCCCGGACCCCGTCGGCGGCAGCCTGGCTCACCAGGGTCAATCCGTCGGGCAGGGCCGGGAGCCGGGCGAGGTCGCCGGCGGCGGACACACCCGCGACGGTGGTCCGGGCGAACTCGTCGACCCGCACGTAGCCGTCGGGAAGAAGCTCGGCACCGAGCTGCACCGCCAGCGACGTCTGCTGTTCGACGGGTGCGCGGTGAAACGCCACCTGACATCGCGTACTGCTGCCGTCAGCGAACTGGACGGTGAGATCGTCCAGTTCGCCGGTGAGTTCCGTGACCGGCTCCTGGGTCACGGGAATGCCCAGCCCGCGCAGATTGCCGAGAACAGGTTCGGGCAGCGTGTGCGGGCCGTTCGTCACCACGGTGACTTCCTTGCTGTACCGATCGGCGAGGTAGGCGGCGAGCATCACTTCAGCGGGCTCACGGCCGAACACGACGATGCTCTTGCCTCGTGCCTCCCAGCCGTGGCAGAAAGGGCAGTGCATGACGCTGCGCCCGAAACGCTCCGGCAAGCCCGGGACAGCCCAGGGCCGGTCCACCTGACCGGTGGCCAGGAGCAGACGGCGAGCGCGGTGCCGGTCGCCGTTGCCCAACGTCAGGGTGAAGTCGTCGATGTTCCCGACAGCCTCGGCGGCCCGAGCGGTCACGACTTCGACGCCGGGGTACGGATGCAGCTCACGCCGGCCGGCCCCCAGCAGTTCCAGCGGCGGGAACCCGTCGCGGCTGAGGAACATGTGGATGCCGTCGGCGGGGCTGTTGCGCGGTGGCCCTCCATCGAGAACCAGGGTGCGGCGCTGCTGGCGGCCGAGCACCTGCGCGGCGCTGAGGCCGGCCGCGCCGGCGCCGACGACGATGACGTCGTACTCGTTTCTAGGGTCGGTCATGGCTTCCTTCCAGTGGGTGCAGGGCGTGGTCGTGGATCGTCAGGACACGGTCGGCGCGGTCGGCGACCGCGGGATCGTGGGTGGCGATCAGCACGGCGAGCCCGTCGTGACGCATCTCGCCGAGCAGATCCAGCACTGTCGTCGTGGAGGCCGGGTCCAGGGCCGCGGTGATCTCGTCGGCGAGCAGCAACCGGGGCTGTGCCGCCAGGGCGCGGGCGAGCGCCACCCGTTGGCGCTGTCCGCCGGACAGCCCACCGGGGCGGCGGCCCGCCACCGCAGAGTCGAGGCCGACTCGGGTGAGCAGGGCGTTCACGGTGGCGAGGCGCCCGGCTCGGTCGGTGGTCCGGAAGGTACGCAGCGGCCGGCCGACGGCGGTGGCGATCCGGTGGGCGGGGTTGAGCGTGTCGGCGGGATGCTGACCGACGTACTGGACGGCTTGCAACAGGGCGGAGGGACGGTGCCGGACGGGCCACGGCAGGCGGGTTCCGGCCAGCTCCGCGTGGCCGGCCGTCACGGGGTGCAGTCCCGCGAGTGAGCGCAGCAGGGTGGTCTTTCCGGATCCCGAGGGACCGAGCACGGCGACGCATTCGCCCGCGTTGACGGTCAGATCGACAGCTTGCAGCAGAGGAGTCTGCCCACCCGGACGATCCAGGCGGAGATGGTGGACGCGGAGCACCGTGGCGCCTGCCGCGGGACGGCGGGACGGTACCGGTGGCGACGCTGATGGCGCCGTCCCGAACACCACGACGTGGTCGGCGACCGTGGCGACGAAGTCCCTGTCGTGCGAGACCAGCAGGGTGACGAAACGCGGATCGCCGCGGCGGGCGCGGACTGCGGCGGCCACCAGCTGGGCCGCTGCGCTGTCCAGCGCGCTGGTCGGCTCGTCGAGGATCAGCAGGGGCGGCCGGGCCGCGAGCGCCCGGGCCAGGGCGACGCGTTGCGTCTGCCCGCCGGAGAGCTGGTGCACCCGCCGGGCGTGCAGGGACGCGTCGATGCCGACCTGTTCGAGTGTTATGGCCGCCCGACTGGTGTCCACCCCGGTCTCGGCCACCGACGCGACAGCTGTCAGCAGCGGATGCAACGACTGTGCGGCGTCCTGGACGAGGATCCCCGTATACCGGCGGCGCCACCGACGTGCCGCATCGCCCGGCGCGATGATTTCTCCCTGCCACCGTACGGTGCCGGCGCAGCGGCGCAGCGGCGGTTCGAGGGCATCCAGGACGGCGGCCAGCCACACCGTCTTTCCCGCTCCGGATGGGCCGGTCAGTGCCACCACCTCGCCGGGCGCGGCGTGCAGATCAAGAGAGATGCCTACGGTCCGGCCACCGCGGCCGGTGACGCGCAGGCCGCTGACCTCCAGTCCGCCAACCCGCGTCACAGCGGCCGCCGGGCGTGGCGGGCGGCGGCATTGCCGACGACGGCGACGGTCAGGCTGAGCACTGCCAAAGCTATGGCGGGGGCGATCAGCGCGGCGGGGCTCAGGGCCGCGCCGCTCACGTTTTCCCGGATCATGGCGGACCAATCCGGGGCCGGGGGAGCAGGCCCCAGCCCGAACAGGCTGAGAGCGGCGGCCAGTTGCAGTGCCACCACGAAACGGGCGCCGATCTCCGAACCGGCCAGCGCGGCCACCGCCGGGAGGATCTCCCGGCCCAGGATCCTCGGGCCGGACTCCCCGCGGCCCAGTGCGGCGTCGACGAAGCCGGCATGGCGCACCTGCCGCACCGCGTCGCCGACGATACGCAGCGTCAGCGGGGCCCCGCCGCAGACGGTCGCGGCGATCACCGCCACGGCGCCGGGCAGGGTGACGGCGAAAACCAGGGCGATCAACAGCAGGGGTACGGCGAGAAGCAGATCCGCTGCCGCGTGCAGCAGCCGCGACAGGGGCCCGTCGTGCCACCCCGCCAGCAGTCCGCCGGCGATGCCGATCGCTGCCGCCACCAGTGCTGCCGCCCCGGCGGTGAGGGTCAGATGGCGGCCTCCGGCCAGCACCCGGGACAGCACATCACGGCCCAGGGCATCAGTACCCAGCAGGTTTCCGCCGCCGGACGGCGACCACGGCGCGCCCAGCGGTGCGGTGGGGTCGTGCGGCGCCAGCAGGCTGCCGAACAGGGCGAGACCCAGGACGGTACCGGCGAACGTCACGAAACCGAGCCGGCCGCCCGTCACGATGCTCATGTCATCGCCCGCCGGGGATCGGTCCGTACGGTGACGAGATCCGCTGCCAGCATCCCGAGGACCACGGCCACCGCGGCGAGCATCGCACCGGCCTGCACCACCGGGACGTCGCGGTTAGCGACCGCGCCGACCAGCAGCTCACCCAGCCCCGCATAGCCGAACATGACCTCCACCACCGCGGTGGCAGCGATCAGACCACCCGCGACGACGGCCAGGACCCGCAGAGCCGGTGCGACCAGGAACGGTCCGACGTAGACAGCGGCGATCCGCCATCCGGGAAGGCCGCGCAGCCGGGCATCACGCACGTACGGCCGTGCCACGATGTCAGCAACGAGCCCGCGTAGCAGCATCGCCCCGTAGGCGGCCGCCGGCAGAGCGAGGCTCAGCGTCGGCAGCGCCAGCACCGACAGCCCCGGTGGGCGCCCGTCGGCCGGCAGCAGCGAGATCGGCGGGAACCAGGCCAGCATCCCGGCGAACACAGCGGTCAGCGCCGCGGCGACGACCACCTGCGGGACGGCGGCGGTGGCTGTCACGACGGCGGCGACCAACCGGCCGGCCGGCGAGCCCGCACCGGCGGGCCAGGCCCACGCCAGCATCAGCGGCACGGTCACCAGGAGTGCGGCACCGGCCAGCGCGGCTGTCGCGGGCAGTCGCTGACCGATCACGTCCGCCACCGGCCGGCCCGAGATCAACGAGACGCCCGCGTCCCCGCGAAGCAGGCCAGCGGCCCACTCCAGGTAACGCCGCCACACCGCGGCGTCCAAGCTGGTGGCGGCCCGCATCTCGGCCAGCTGCGCCGCGGTGGCCCGCCCCGCTGTGCGGGCCTCGGCGGCGTCGCCGGGCAGCGCCTCGGTGGCAGCGAACACCATCACCGAGACGCCGACCAGCAACAGTACGGCGCGGACCAGGGCCCGCAGGATCATCATGACAGCCGTACCTGATCGATGAAGAGCCGTCCGAAGCCGGCGCCGGTGGGCAGACCCTGCACTCCGGAACGGGTCAGGTCCAGGCCGTCGCCGGTGCCCCACACCACGTACCCGCCCTCGTCGCGAACCTGCTGTTGCAATGTGCCGAGCACGCGGTTGCGCACGCCCTCGTCCGGCTCGCCCAGGGCCTTGTCCAGCGCCGCGTCGAACTCCGGCCGCTTCCACGCCGTCTCGTTCGTCGGCGAGCCCGAGATCAGCGACACCCGTGCCACGTCGAAGAAGGGGATACCGCCGAAGTAACCGGTGTAGAAGTCCTGCTGGCCCCACACCGTGGTGAAGTAGGTGTCCGGCGGGGTCATCTTCACCTCAGCGGTGACACCGATTTCCTTCAGTTGCGAGGCGAAAAGTGTTGCGGCGGTGTCCATCCCCGGATAGGACGTCGTGGTGTGCAGCGTGACGGTCAGCCCGTCGCCCTGCCCCGCATCGGTGAGAAACTGCCGTGCCTTGGCCACATCACGGGTACGCGGGGTCAGCCCTTGAGGCGCGGACGGATCCGCCGGGGCGAGCAGGTCGTCCTGTGGTTGGCCGTACCCGAGGAATGTGGCCTGCACCAGCGCCGGCCGGTCGGCGGCCAGCTTGAACGCCTCGCGGACACGGGGGTCGTCGAACGGTTTACGGTCGGTACGCATCACGAACGGGTACATGGTGACCGCCGGCCGGCGGACCAGGCTCAGGTCGGTGCGGCCCTCGGCCTGTCGCGCCGCCGCCGGCGCGATGCTCGCGGCCACGTCGGCCTGCCCGGACAGCACGGCCTGAGCGCGGGCCTGCGGGTCGGCGACCGCCCGGACCTCGATACGCCGCAACGACGGCGCGGTGCCCCACCAGCCGTCGCGGCGTTCCAGCACGGCGCTCTGCGCGTCGTCGCTGACCAGTGTGAACGGTCCCGACCCGGGTACCGCGGCGGTGAAGTCGTCGCTGCCCTCCGGGACGATGAACGTCATGGATTCCAGGGCTCGCGGCACCTCGGCGAACGGCTTGCGGCTGACGACTTCCACGGTGTGGTCGTCGACCACCCGCGAGGCGGCGAGATCGAAAGCGGCCAGCCGGCCGTAGTTCTCCGCCGCCTTACGGTCGATGCGGCGCAGCGAGTAGAGCACGTCCGCGGCCCGCACGGGCCTCCCGTCGGAGAAGGTGGCGTCGCGGCGCAGGGCGAACTGCCACTTCGTGAGGCTCCTGTCCGGTTTCCACGACTCCGCCAGTCTCGGCTGGGTGCGTCCGTCGGGGCCCTGTCCGGTGAGCACGTCGTACATCAGCGCGAACCGCACCGCGTCGGATTCGTTGCCGAGCCCGCCGTGGGGGTCGTCGCTCGCGGTGGCCGGTGACCCGACCGTTACGTATCGCAGGGTGTCCGGGGGTGTCGCGGTGGCCTGCTCGGAATCGCCGCATGCGATCAGCGACGCGGCGCCGAGCAGGGCGACGAGGGTCAGGGTGATACGGGTTCTCATGGGTGCCTTCTGTTGCGGGGTCGGTCGGGGTTCAGAGCGCGGTGCGTGCCGCGGCGGCGCGCGCCGCTAGCCGTCCTGCCGCCCGGTCTCGTGCTGGCGTCGTTGCGGGCGGGTTCGCGGTGGCCGGTGGTACCGCAGCGCGGCGGCCGGCGATCAGCCGGGCCAGGTCGCGGACGGTCGGATGGGCGAACAGGTCGACCATCGCCAGTGGCACGCCGAGGCGGTCGCTGAGCCGCCGGTGTGCTCGCAGCAGCGTCAGCGAGGTCGCCCCGAGGTCGAAGAATGGCCTGGTGACATCGACGGTGCAGTCCATCAGTTCGCCGAACACGGCGGCCACGCTGTTCTCGATGTCCGAGTCGGACGTGCCGATGGGCGTGGTGGGCTCCTCGGTACGGATCACCGGCTCGGCGATGATCCGGAGTCCGAGAACGGCTTCGCCGTCGAGGTCCGGCACCACCTCGTAGGAGCCGTTCGACGGCCGGACCGCTACGGCCAGTTCGGTGGCCGCCCGCAGGGCCGAGACGACGTCCAGTCGGCCCGGGCGCACGCTGACGCGGACGTCGAGCCCCGAACGGGCGGCGTCGACGAGCAGTCCGGTCAGGTCGTCCGGGTCCGCCGGAGCCGCGACCTGCGGCGGTGCGGACGTGGTCGCCGGGACGGCAGGGGGCTGGTGAACAGGCGGGTCGTTGCGGAAGGGGTTGCCCAGCCGGTCGTGGTCGACCTTGCCGTTTACCGTCACGGGCAGCGTCGCCAGTTGCACGAAGCGGCTGGGGATCATGTACTCGGGCAGGTGCTCGCGTAGGCGGGCCACCAAGACGTCCTCGGCCAGAGGTGACGCATCGTCGCCGGTGGCCACATAGGCGACGAGTCGGGCGCCGCCGTCCGGTCCCGGCACGGACCGGGCCACACAGCGTCGTACGCCGGGTGCGTGGCTGAGCACGGCTTCGATCTCGCCGAGCTCGATGCGGTGGCCGCGGATCTTGACCTGCCGGTCGACGCGGCCGAGAAACTCGATCGTCCCGTCGTAGCGCCAGCGGCCGAGGTCGCCGGTGCGGTAGGTGCGGCGGCGCAGGACCGGGTGGGTGGTGAACCGTTGTGCGGTCTGTTCCGGGTCACCGAGATAGCCGGCCGCCACCCCGTCGCCACCGATGTACAGCTCGCCGGCCTCACCGACCGGGCAGGGCCGCCCGTCGCCGTCGAGGATGTGGAAGGACTGTCCGCGTAGCGCCCGCCCGTACGGGATGCTGCGCCACGCCGGGTCGACTTCTTCGATCGGATGGCAGATGGACCAGATGGACGCCTCGGTCGCGCCGCCCAAGCTGATGACCCGGGCCTGTGGCGCGAGCACCCGCACTCTGTCGGGCAGCGTCACCGGGATCCAGTCGCCGGAGAGGAGTACCAGGCGCAGTGAGGACATGGCCGAGGCCGCAGCGCCGGGGTCGATCTCGGCGTACTCGACGAGCATCTCCAGCAGTGCCGGTGCGGTGTTCCACACCGACACCCGATGCCGGTCCATCAGTTCCAGCCAATGGCCGGGGTCGCGCTGGCGGTCGGGGTCGGGTAGCACCATCGCCCCACCGGCGCCGAGTACACCGAACACGTCGTAGACCGACAGGTCGAACGACAGTGCCGACAGCGCGAGCACCCGGTCGCCCGCCTCCAGAGGGAAGCGGTCGGCCATGTCGTCGAGTGTCGTACGGGCCTGGCGATGCTCGACCGCCACACCCTTGGGCCGCCCGGTGGAGCCGGAGGTGAAGATGGCGTACGCCAGATCTCCCGGGCGCGGCGCGCGTGGCTCTGCGGCGGCCTCGTCGCCGTCCGGCGCGCCGTCGTCGATGGCGTGAATTTGTACGGTGTCCGGCCACTGTGCCGAGGTCATGCCGGTGACCAGCGCATGCTTGATGTCGGCCTGCGCACAGACGGAGGCGATCCGTGCCGCCGGCCAGGACGGTTCGACCGGGACATAGCCGGCGCCGGAGGCGGTGATGCCGAGTGTAGCGGCGATCTGTGCGGCGCCCTTTGGAGCGGCCACCGCCACCATGTCACTCGGTCCCAGCCCGTGTCCGGCGAGCAGGGCAGCGGTGGCGCGGGCTCGTGCGCCCAGTTCGCCATGGGTAACGACATCGTCCCCGTGTATGAGGGCGACGTCCTGTGGCGCTCCGCCGGCGTTCGCCCGCAGCGGATCGTCGATCAGCGGCCCGCAGTCGCCGCCGAACGGGCTGACGTCCAGTGCCTCGTCCGGGCGGAAGGACGGGTCCCAGCCGAAGGCCGGATCGGTCCAGGCCTGCTCGTCGTCGGCCAGCCGGCGCAGCAGTCGCAGGTGGGCGTCGCGGATACCGGTGGCGAAGCCGTCGGGCAGGCATCCGTCGACGACGTCCCAGGCGATGCGCAGCCGGTCGCCATCCTCCCAGACGATGTGGTCGACGAAGATCTGCGGGGTCTGTGAGACTCCAAAGACCTCCTCACCCAGCCAGGCGGTCGGGGGCTCGGTCGTGGCGGCCAGTCCGACCCCGCTGGTGAACACGACGGGATATGCGGGGACGAGCCCGGCGTTTCCGCGACCTCGGAGCGCCTCGACGGCCGAGACGGAACGGTGCTCCAGGTCGGACCAGAACCGGTGGTTGACCGCGGCGGCGTAGCCGGCGAACCCGCCGTCTCCGGACGGGTCGAGGGGGGCGCACTCGGTGAGCACGGTGGTGGTGAAGTCGCCCACCACCGTGCGCAGGCGATCGTCGTCCTGCGGCCGGTCGAACAGCGTGGTGTTCACACAGAACGGGTCGGTCGCGCCCCAGCGGCCGAGGATCGACGCCAGGGCGGCCAGCAGCACGGCGGTGGCGGAGACTCCGTGCCTGCTCGCCCGGCTCCGCAGCCGCGACCACTCGCCGGCGGTCAGGGCCGCGGCATGCCGGGTGAAGTGCGGGACACCCAGCTTCTCCGCGGTCGCGCTCCAGGGCAGTGCCGGGCCAGGCGGGAGCCGGTCCGCCCGGCTCTGCCAGTACGCGCGGTCACGCTCGCGGCGTGCGGCTTCGGCAGGATCCTGCTCCCGGTAGGCGAGCAGGGCCGCGAAAGTGGTGACCGGTGGTGCCGCCAGCAGGTTCGGATCGGTGGTCGCCTGACCCCATTCGCGCATGAGCTGCATCCAGCCGGCCATGTCCAAGGCGATGATGTCCATGCCGACGAACAACCGGGTGCGGCCGTCCGGCAGTAACGCGGCGCGGATGTCGAACAACGGCCAGCGGTCCACCGCGTGTGGTCGATGGGACAGCGCGGTACGCATGTCCGCCAGGGTCCGTTCGGCGTCTGTGGGCGGGGCGGTGCGCAAGTCGGTGACCGGGATCTCGTAGCGCAGCTCGCTGGGGAGCACCCGTTGGCGGGCCTCCTCGTCGATGACCAGCCGCAGCATCGGGTGGCGGGCCACCAGGCGGTTCCATCCGTCCGTCAGAGCGCGGACGTCGGCCTCCGCGTCGCCGTCGGGTCGCCGGTCGTACTCGAAGTAGAAGTACGTGGCCACGCCGCCCAGTGGCAGTGACGGATCGCGGCCGAGCAGGTATGCCGTCTGCAGCGCGGTGAGCGGGAAGGGCTCGGTGCCGGCGGCGGCAGCGGAAGCGGTCGTGGGGACGGTCTCCGCCGGCCCGTAGCCGGACGGTGCGGCGAGCACGGCCGCGGTGACGGTGCCGGGTGTCGCGCCGTTGAGGAATGTGGTCAGAGGCAGATCCACACCGAGTTCGTCCAGCAGCCTGCGCCGCAATCGGACCGCGGCGAACGAGTCCAGTCCCAGCTCGGTGAGCTTGCGGCCGGGATCGATGTCGGCCGGGTCGAGGTCGAGGCTCTCCGCGAGGCATGCGGTCACCTCGTCCACTCGGTCGATCGGCGGTGTGTGCGAGGCCGTCATGCGGCTCCTCCCCAGGACTCGGAGCGAGTAGTACAACATGAAAACGACAACGATTTCCAGTAGGCTCGGTCAATAGTGGACCGCGTCGATGGAAATGATTGTCATTCTCATGTATAACGGATGAGCCCCTTCCGGCCAACCATCGAGGAGCGCGATGACGCCCCCTTCGCCGTCCCACCCCGCCCTTGCGGTGACCGCCGTCGCCGGGCGCTTCCCCGGTGCACCGAACGCCGACCGCTTCTGGGAGCTGCTGCGGGACGCGCGCGAAGGCCTCACCCGGTTCCCCGACGAGGAACTCGCCGACCGAGGCGTGCCTCTGGGCATGCGTCGGCGCAAGGACTATGTGCCGGTCGGCGGGATCATCGACGGCCAGGAACTGTTCGATCCGTCCCCCTTCGGGCTCACCGATGCCGAAGCGGCCCTCACCGACCCGCAGCACCGGCTCTTCCTCGAGACCGCCTGGGAGGCGCTAGAACGCAGCGGGCACGGCGGCGGCGCCGGCATCGAGGCGGTCGGTGTCTTCGCAGGAACGGCCCAGAGTGCCTATCTCACGGCCAACCTCGCCGGTCGCTGGGATCCGACCGGCGACGGGCCCGATCCCCTCGGCAGCCTGCAGACCGCCATCGCCACCCAGGCCGACTACCTACCTCTGCAGACGGCCTACCGGCTGGGCCTGACCGGGCCGGCGATGAACATCACCACGACCTGCTCCACCTCGCTGGTCGCCGTCCACGTGGCCGCCCAGTCCCTGCTGGCCGGCGAATGCGACATGGCCGTCGCGGGCGGCGCTTCGCTGATCGTCCCGCAGGGTCACGGCTACCGGTATGTGCCGGAAGGCATCTTCGCCGTCGACGGGCGGGTCCGGCCCTTCTCCGCCGACGGCACCGGCATCGTCTACAGCCAGGGTGTGGGTGCGGTGGTGCTGCGCCGACTCGACGACGCGCTCGCCGACGGTGATCCCGTCCTCGCGGTTCTGCACGGCAGCGCGGTCAACAACGACGGCGCCGACAAGGTCGGCTTCACCGCCCCGTCGCTGCGCGGGCAGGCCCGGGTGATCGCGGAAGCCCTTGCCGTCGCGGGCATCGAACCGTCGCAGGTCGGATACGTCGAGGCCCACGGCACCGGCACCCGCCTGGGCGATCCGATCGAGGTCGCCGCCCTGCGCAAGGCATTCGGCCACGACGGCATCCGGACCACGGCATGGTGCGGGCTCGGCTCTGTCAAGAGCAACATCGGTCACGCCAACGCGGCCGCCGGTATCGCGTCGTTCATCAAGACGGTGCTCGCGTTGCATCACCGGACACTGCCCGCCTCGCTGCACGCCGATCCGATCAACGACCAGCTCGGGCTGGACGGCTCACCGTTCGCGGTGGTCACCCGCACCCGACCGTGGGATGCCCCGCCCTACGCGGGTGTCAGCTCGTTCGGCATCGGCGGCACCAACGCGCACGTCGTGCTTGGCCCAGCGCCCGACCGGACGGCCACCTCGCCGGACGACCGGCCCCAGATCCTGCTCTACTCGGCGTACGAACCGGCCGCCCTCGACGCCACCGCACGCGAGGTGCCGTCGGCAGATCTGCCCGACATCGCGCACACCCTGCAACACGGTCGCAAGTACCACCCGTACCGGCAGGCGGTCGTCGCGGGCCCCGGAATCACGCCGCGGCGTACCGCTGCGGTGCGCACCGACGGCGCGCCCCGCCTCGTGTTCCTCTTCCCTGGCGGCGGCAGCCAGTACGCGGGCATGGCCGCGCAGTTGTACGCCGACGAGCCGGTGTTCGCCTCGTGCGTGCAGGAGTGCGCGAAACTGTTCCGCGACCACCTCGGCACCGACGTCACCACGTTGATCACCGGAGGTGACGAGACGACGGCCGAGTCGGCCGTCGTGGGGCTGCCCGCCCTGTTCACCGTCTCGGTCGCCACCGCCCGGCTGCTCGAATCCTGGGGCATCCACCCGGACGTCCTGCTCGGCCACAGCCTCGGCGAGTACGCTGCCGCAGTCGCCTCCGGGGCACTGACGTTGCCCGACGCCGTGACCCTCGTCGCGGTGCGATCCCGCGCGCTGGCCGGAGCCGCGGGCGGCGGAGCGATGCTGTCCGTCCCACTGTCCGAATCCGATGTGACAGCTCTGCTGCGCGAACACCCCGATCTCGACCTAGCCGCAGTGAATGCTCCACAATCCTGCGTGGTCTCCGGGCCGGCCGGCGCTGCGGAGGATCTGGTCGCCGTTCTCGGCCGCAGGGGGATCGCGCCGGCCCGGCTACCACTGAGGTCCGCCGCGCATTCGCGGCTGATCGACCCGGCGCTGCCGGACATGCGGGCGGCCGCGCGGTCGGTGCGCGCCGGGCGGCCCATCGTGCCCACCGTCAGCTCCTTGACCGGCACGATGGTCGGCGACGACTTCGCCGATCCGGAGCACTGGGTCCGCCAGTTGCGTGAGCCGGTGCGTTTCTCCGCCGCGCTCACCGCCGCGACGGCGGAGCCGACGCCGACCGTGGTGATCCAGGTCGGCCCCGGGGCGGCCCTTGTCGCTGCCGCCCGCAGCCACGGCCTTGCGCACCTGAAGGCCACCGTCACCACGTACCCGTCGGACGGCGAACTGTCCGACCTGGCGTCGGCACGCCTGGCCGCCGGCGAACTGTGGAGCCACGGCGTGCTCGTCGACTTCACCGCCATGCACCGGCCGGGGCGGCGGCGGGTCGCCGCACCCGGGTACGCCTTCCAGCGACGCCGCCTGTGGATCGACCCCGAGCCGCAGACGACGGAGCCACAGACCAGCGAGCTTCTCCAGGTACCGCTCTGGCGGCAGGAGCCGCCGCTGCCCGCCGTACCGAGTCTGGGCGGGCGCTGGCTGGTGACCGGTGACCCCGGAGATGTCATCGGCGCGGCGCTACGTGCCCGCGACGCCGAAGTCGTCGGCCTCGACGATCCGGCCAAAGCGGTCGACGGCGTGGTGATCGTCACCGGTGACGCCCGGACACCCGAGCAGACCCGTGAGGAAATCCTACGGTACGGCCGGGTCGCCGCGCTCGATCCGCCACCCGCTTTCCTGCTCCAGGTGACGGTGAACGGATGCCGCGTCGAGAGCCCGGACGTGCCCGCGCCCGGCGCCGCGGCGGTACGGTCCCTGCCCCGGGTCCTCGCCCAGGAAACGCCCGGACTGTCGTGGCGCACCGTCGACGTCACCGACCTGCGGACCCACGCGCCGGCGGTGATCGCCGAACTCGCCGACCTGCGAGGTGGATCCACCGGAATCCAGACCGCCGTCCGTAACTCCCAGCGGTGGGTGAGCGGCCTGGCATCCTGGCCCGCACCCTCCTCCGCCCCGGCCGCGCGACCCGGCACGACCGCGCTGATCATCGGCGGCCTCGGCGACGTCGGCGTCACCATCGCAGCACACCTGGCCGGGCAGGGAATGAGGGTCGTGATCACCTCCCGTTCCGGCGACCGCAAGGACGCGGTGCACCACCTCGTCCAGTACGGGCACGACGTGTCCGTGCAGGTGCTCGACGCCACCGACCCCGGCGCAACCGGCGCGCTGCTGGCCGACGTGAGCTCGCAGTCCACCCTCGACCTCGTGGTGCATGCCGCGGGCGTGGTGGCCACCGAAGAATTGGCACCGATGCGCCGCATCGGCCCCGAACACGTGGACGGCCACCTCCGGGCGAAAGCCCGGGGAGCACTGGCCCTGCGGGCCGCGATCGAGGACCTGCCGCCGCAGCAGCGTCCCCGCCATGTCGTGCTCATGTCGTCGGCCGGCACGCTCGTCGGAGGCATCGGCACCGGGCCCTACTGTGCCTCGAACGGCTTCCTCGACGCCCTCGCGCAACAGCCGCCCATCGGTGACACCCGCTGGGTCAGCGTGGTCTGGGACGCCTGGAAGGTGGGGCCGCTGGGCAGTGAACGCGAGGTCAACCTGACCTTCGCGCTCGACGCCGCCACCGGCATGCACGCCCTCGACGCGATCCTGAGCGCCGCGACGGCCGGCACCGTGCCGCCGGTCGTGGCGGTCTCCACTACCGACCTGCGCACCCGGATGCGTGCCGCGGACCGGACGACCGCACACCGGCACGACGACGTCACCAGTGACCTCACCGGCGTCGAAGCGGTCGTGGCGGCAGCCTGGTCCGACCTGTTCGGCGCCTCGGTCACCGACGGCGACAGCGACTTCTTCGCTCTGGGCGGACACTCGCTGCTGGCCACCCGTATGCTCGCCGACCTGGGAGAACGGTACCGGGTCCGGCTGAGCTTGCGGGACCTGCTCGCCCGTCCGACTGTCGCCGGTCTGGCCGGGACGATCGGCAGCGCGCAACCGGCTGCAGAGCGGGATCCGGCCACGACGGTGACCGGTGGACCGGACCCGGACGGCACCTTCGCCATGACCCGTGTGCAGCACGCCTACTGGACGGGCCGCACCGGGGGTTACCGCTTCGGCGACACCGCCTGTCACTTCGCGCTGGAGTACGACTGCCCGGACCTCGATCTCGACCGCTACGAGCAGGCGTGGAACCTCGTCATCGCCCGGCACGCGATGCTGCGCACCATCACGACCGGGCAGGGTCGGCTGCGGCAACTGGAACAGGTGCCCTCCTACCGCATCCGCCCGGTGGATCTGACCCAGGCCGGTGAGCAGAAACGCGCCGAACGGCTCGCCGCCCTGCGCGAGCAGGTCTTCCGCCGACCCGGTCCGTCCGATCGGTGGCCGCTGGTCCAGATCCGCGCGGCCCGGCTGCCGGGCGGTGGCGTTCGTCTATTCCTCGGCATCGACGTCCTCGTCTGCGACGCCGGCAGCTACTGGATCATCGACCGGGACCTGCGTCACTACTACGCGAATCCCGATCAGGCCCTGCCGGAGGTGCCGATCACCTTTGCCGGTTGCGTGCGAGCTCTGGCGGCACGCCGCGACACCCCCGAGTGGACGCGGGCTGCCGGCTATTGGCGCGACCGGCTGCCCGGCCTGCCCGGCGCACCCACTTTGCCGGTCTCCGGTATCGAGACCGGCGGCCGGTTCGAGCGGCATACGGGCCGGCTCGACGCGCAGCAGTGGGCCGCCTTCCGCCGTAACGCCGCCGCCAACGGCGTCACCCCGACAGCCGCCCTTCTCACCGCGTACGGCGAACTGCTCGCCCAGTGGAGCGGCGAGGAACACTTCGCCGTCACGCTGACTCTGTTCGACCGCCCGCCGCTGCATCCGGCGATGGACAGCGTGGTCGGTGACTTCACCTCGCTGCTGCTGCACGAGGTGGACCGGCGTGCAGCCGGCAGCTTCGCCGAACACGCCGGCCGAGTGCACCGCCGACTGTTCACCGATCTGGACCATCGGCTCTTCTCCGCCCTCGACCTGCTGGCGGAGAAGTCCGCGCAGACCGGTGCGCTCACCTCCGTACCGGTCGTGTTCACCAGTGCGCTCGGACTGGACGACGTCATCGGCGGCGACCGTGACCTGGAGTGGGCGGGCCGGCAGGTGTCCGCCCTGAGCCAGACCCCCCAGACCGTGCTCGACCATCAGGTTCTGGAGCATCACGGTCAGCTACTGGTCCAGTGGGATGCGCTGGAGCCGGTGCTGCCGCCGGCCGAGGTCGACCGCATGTTCGACCGTTACCTGAGCCGGCTGCGCAGCCTGACGGACCCGGCAGCCTGGCGCAGCGAGGCCGTAAGCGCCACCCCGGCGCTGCCGGTCGAGGACGTGGCGATCACCTTGCGTGCCGGAACCGGATCCGGTCCGACGCTGTTCCTCGTCCATCCCTCCGGCGGCGACGTGACCTGCTACGCCGACCTCGGCCAGCGGCTCGACGAGCGGGTCACCGTCGTCGGCCTGACCGATCCTGGCCTGTCCGGCGGCGAGGCGCCCACCGAGCTGCCCGCTCTGGCGCGCCTCTACGTCGATGTCCTGCGTTCCGTCCAGCCCGACGGCCCGTACCTGCTCGGCGGCTGGTCGATGGGCGGCAGCCTGGGCCAGGAGATGGCCCGGACCCTGCACAGCCAGGGCCAGCATGTCGCGCTGCTGGTGATGCTGGACTCCAACGACCCCACCTACATCACGGCGGTCCCCGGCGAGCCCGAGACGGCGGAGGCTCTAGTGCTCGCCCGGCACCTGGGAGCGCTGGAGGCTTACCTCGACATCGACCTCGGCATGGGTACGACCGACGCGTTGAACGCCTTCCTGAGCGTACCGGCCGAGCAACGCTGGCAGGAGGCGACGGACCGGCTCCGGCAGCACCGGCTCCTCGGCACCCGTGAGGATCCCCGTTCCCGTGTCGCGGTCTTCGGCCGGCACCTGCATAGTCTCGCCCAGCACCGGCCGGGCTTCCACGGCGACGAGCGGACCCACACCCTGCTGGTCAGAGCCGATCGCAGGGCCACCCGCAACTCGGGCATCGGCATGGGCGTCGACGACACCCCACCCGGGTTGACCGACCTGGGCTGGTCCACCAGTCTCGCCATGCCTCCCGAGGTGATCGGTATCGACGCCGACCACTACTCCCTGATGCGCGAGCCGGCACTCACCGCTGTCGCACGCGTACTCAACACCGCCCTCGCCCGCCACCTGTCATGACCACCGAACGGAGCCGTACGTGTCCCCGGAGATGACCGCCGCCCTGGACCGGCTGCACGCCCACCCGTGGATCGCCGCCGCAGCCCACGACGGCACCGGCTTGCAGATCCGGCTGCGGCCCGAAGCCACCGCGGTCCGGCCCGGCCTGGGGCCGCTGGTACGCGAATACCTGGATCACTGGGCCGAGGTGTACGACTACACGTACGCGGCGGGAGCGGGCAACGGTGACACCCTGGCGGGATGGCGCGCCTCCGACACCGGGGAGCCGCTGCCCGTCGCGCACATGACCGAATGGGTCGAGCGCACCGTCGAACTGGTGCTCGCCACGCGGCCACGGCACGTCCTGGAGCTGGGCTGCGGAACCGGGCTGCTCGCCGACCGGCTGTACCCGCACCTGGCCGGCTATGTCGGCACCGACGTCGCTGAGGACATGGTGCGCCGGCACGAGCAGCGGGCCAGGCCGGGGCAGGTCTTCGTCAGCGCCGGCGCACACGAGTCGAGTTCCGAGCAGGTGCGGCGGGCCCTCGACCGGGCCGGTGTCCCCACCGCCGGACCGGACTGCGTCCTCGTCAACTCCGTCACGCAGTGCTTCCCCGATGTCGCCTATCTCAGCCGGGTGGTGCAGGACGCGGTCCGGCTCGTCGCACCCGGCGGCGTGGTGATCGTGGGCGACAACCGGCACGCCGGTCTGCTGGACGCCTACTGCCGCTGGCTGGAACGCGCCGCCGACCCGGAGGCGACCGACTCCGTGATCACCGAGCGTGCCCGAGCCCGAGCCGACCGCGACGACGAACTCAACTTCGACCCCGCCGTACTCGCCCGCGCCGCGATGGGCAGCGGCCGCGACGTGCGCATCGCCGCCTACCCGAAGACCATGACCGCCGACACCGAGTTGACCCGCTACCGCTTCGACGCGGTCCTCCACGTCGAAGCGGCCGACGCCTGCGTCCCGCCCGCCGCCCATAACTGGGCCGGAATGGACGATGCCCGCGCGATGATCGCCGAGGGCCGGCCGATCCGCATCGGCGGCATCCCCAACCGGCTGCTTGTGAACGCCGCCGACGCCGTCACCGCTCACCAGCTGCGCACCGCTCTGGCCGGAGCCGACGTCGCGGTGGTGCTGGACCAGTCCGATCCTGCCGCTCTCGCGCTCGTCGCTCCCGCGGCCGCTGCCTTCACCTCGGTCGCTTCCGCGCCCGGCCGCGCCCATGAGCCGTTCACCGCCTTCGTACGCCGCCGCGTCGGCGAGGCCACGCGGGCGATGCTCCGGCAGGCGGGCGCCGATACGCGGGGACTGCGGCTCACCGTCGACCGTGGCGTTCCGGCCGATCGCATCGCGGCCGCTGCCGCCCGTGCGGTCGACCCGCACGACGCCGAGCGTCTGCCGGTCTTTCTCCAGGAACTCGACCGCATCGCCCGGCTGGCCATGGCCGACACCCTTGCCGGCGCGGACCTGTGCACCGGACCGTCCGGCGACGACGAGGAGAAGATCGCGGCCGCGCTGGCCATCGCGCCGAGACATCAATGGATCATGCGCCGCTGGCTCGCGGTTCTCGTTGATGCCGGCATGCTCAGCACCGACGGTCACCGCTACCACGATCTGCGTGCACCGGGACGGACGGCTCTGGTCGCGGCCGTCGACGGCATCGACGACGCTCGCCGGGGCCTGCACTACCCGCCCGAACTCACCCGGTTCTTCCAGACCGCGGTGCAGTACCTCCCCGCACTGTTGCGTGACGAGGTCAGCCTGCAGGCGCTGCTGTTCGCAGACGGCGAGACCGGCACCGCCGAAGGCGCCTACCGGGACAACGCCGTCAACCGTTACGTCAACGCCGCCACGGCCGAAGCGTTGCGCTGGGCAGCGCAATGGCGTCCCGCCGACCGGCCGCTACGGGTTCTGGAAGTGGGGGCCGGGGTCGGCGGTACCACCGTGGACGTCCTCGACGCGCTGCGCGAGACTCCCCTGGACTACCTGTTCACCGATGTCTCGGCGTTCTTCCTCACCGACGCCCGGCGCCGGTTCGCCGACCGCGCCGGCCTACGGTACGGGCGGTTCGACATCAACACGGACATCCTCGCGCAGGACGTCGGCGAGGGCACACTCGATGTCGTGCTCGCCGCCAACGTGCTGCACAACGCCGTCGACATCGCCGCAACCCTGCGCGGTTTCCGGCGCCTGCTGCAGCCCGGTGGTGTGCTCCTGTTCGTGGAGACCACGCGCGAGATGCACCAGATCCTGACGTCCATGCAGTTCCTGATGTCGGCCCGGCCGGGCGGGCAGCGGCCGGGTGACCGGGACAGGCGGGCGGGAACCGGCCAGATCTTCCTCGACGAGACGCAGTGGCGGGCCGAGCTGGACGACGCCGGCTTCAGCCAGATCGTCTCCGTTCCCGGCCCGGACCATCCGTTGCATCCGGTCGGCGTCCAGCTCTTCGCCGCCACCACCTGAGTACGACCTGCGCGCCAGTCAGCGAGAGGGCAGGGCCAGCTCGCTGACCCAGGGGTCGCCCGCCAACTCTCTGGCGACCGTTTGGGGGTTCAATGCCTCGGAGGCATAGTGCGCGCCGGGTGCGACGGCACCGGCGGCCACCTCGCGTGCCGCGATGGCCGCCACCACCCCGCTGAGCGGGTACGAGTCCGGTGTCCTCAGCAGCACCCGACGAGGCACCAGGCCGGACCCGGCCGGCGGACGGGCGTACGCCAAAACCGCGTAGTGACGTCCGTGGTCCTCGACATCGCGCCGCGCCGCCTGCACGATCGCGGCCGCGTGCGCCTCCGGCGACTCGTCGTCGTCGGCCCACGCGGTCGCGAAGGCCCGCGGCAGGTTGTCCGTCGCGTACACGGTGTAGTTGCGCAGTTCGGGGAGCCCGGCCGCCGACGCCAGACCGATCATCTCGGTGGACAGGAACGGTACGGCGTGCACCCGCCCGTGGAAGCCGGGCAGCGTGACGGAACGCAGCGGCGCCAGGCTGTGCTGCGCCACCTGTCCGTCGCGCCACACCGCCAGCGCGTGCCCGAACTTCGGCCCCCGGGTCAGCAGCGCGTCCACCGCGGAAGCCGCGCTGATCTCCACCGACCCGCCGACATACACGTCGAGGCGGGCCACCGGGCTGCCGTCCAGCAGCAGCCGTGGCAGGAGCCCGGAGAGGCCGGGCATCAGCCCGGCGGAGAAGACAGCCGCGTGCTGCGAAAGACCGGCCGGTGGATCCTGGGCGAGAGCCTCCACCGCCACCAAGTCACCCGCCGCGTCCACGTAGCCCGCACCTGCTGACAGGGCAGCCCGAGCGACCCGGTCGAGAATCCGGTACGACGGCCCGGCACAGTTGAGCACCACCGAGCAGCCCGCGCAGAACGCCTCGAGCGAGGCGTCATCGAACAGGTCGACGCGCACAGCAGTCGATCCATTCGCCTCGGCGACCTCGCCGGCCCGGTCGAGATCACGCCCACCGACCCGGACGGGGAGCCCGAAGCCACGCAGCCGTTCGACGGCGGTCCGGCCGACCGTGCCGGCACCACCGAGCACGCCGACGGAGCCCGTCATCGCACGGCACCCGCGCGGCTAACCGCGGCCAGCCCGGCCACCGTGGGGTCGGCGAGGAAGTCGCGCACCGGCACGGTGACTTCCGCCTCCTTGGCCAGCCGGGCCAGGGCCCGTACGGCGAGCAGGGAGTCGCCGCCGAGATCGAAGAAGCTGGCGCCGCGGTCGAGCACCGGCGTGTCCAGCAGTTCTTCCCACAGCATGGCGATCGTCTGCTCGAGTTCGGTCGCGGGCGGGCCGCCGGCGGCACCGGGACGGTCGTCGGCGTACTGCCCCAGCCGCAGGCCGGTCCGGTCGCTGTCCGGCTCCGTGGGTAGGTCGACCGGCCGGTCCCAGCCCTCGCCGTCGGCGAGGCTGCCGACCAGCGCCACCAGTTCGGCGTAGGCGGCGTCCACCTGCGCGGCGTCGAACAGCTCTTCCACCAGCGAGAACACGATGGCCAGCGATCCCCGTAGCTCGTAGAACCGGGCTTCCAGCGCCACCTGGGGGGTACGCAGCTGATGGAAGAAGTCGTCCATGCCCAGCTCGCCCAACGGCCCGGCGGCGTCGGGCTGCTGAGCGCCCATGGCAGCGTCCATGCCGAGCGTGCTCTGGAACACCACCGGGGCGACCGGCCGATGGGTGCCGCGCCGCCGGCCGAGCTCCCGGGACACCTCGACACCGGTCACCAGTGCGTGCCCGGAATACTCGGTGAACCGCCGTTGTGCCTGGGTGACCAGTTGCGTGAACGTCGAGCCGGGTGCGAGTTCGGTGGGCAGCAGCATGGTCGAGGCGAAGGCCCCGAAGACGCGATGCACGTCGGGATGCAGTGGCAGCCGGTTGAGCTGCAGGGAGTTCAGCAGGAGGCGGTGGTGGCCGGCCCACCGGGCGATGGTGATCGCGAAGGCGGTGAACATCGCGGTCGACGGGGTGACGTCGTGCGCGGCGCACCGGTCGCGCAGCGCGGCCCAGCGGCCGGGCGACAGGTACTGCTCCCGGTTGGCCATCGTCGTGGCACGGACCTCCCGGGGGTCGGCTGCCAGCGGCAGCGCCGGGGGCTGCGGCAGGGTGTCCAGGCGCGACCACCACCAGTCGCGGTCGCCGGCCCAGGCATCACTCTGGGGGAGGGCCTGCACCGACGCGACGTAGTCGTCGAAGTCCATGTCCAGCGGGGCGGGCACGGCGTTCCAGTCGGCGCTCAGTTCGAGCAGTTCCCGGTTGAGCAGCGTGGCGGACCATCCGTCGAACAACAGCAGGCTCATGTTCGTGTGGAGCCGGCCCCTGCCGTCGGGCAGCAGTGTCAGCCGGACGTCGAGTCCGGGACTGTGGGTCGGGTCGGGCCCGTTCGCGATCATTTCCGCGCGCAGCCGGGCCAGACTCTCGGACGCTGTCTCTATCGATGCGTTGCGCAGGTCGTACACCTGCGGCTCGGGGACGGCCGCGGGGGCGTCGAGCGGCAGGATGTGCTGCATGCCGTCGGAGGTGACCCGGGCCCGCAGCATCGGCTGGTGCTCTGCGAGGCGCCGCAGGGCGTCGGCGAGGGCTTCAGCGGCCTCGTCGCTGTCCATGTTCCGCAACGCGACATCGCTGTAGAAGTGCGCGGACTCGTACGACAGCTCCCAGCCGCCCTGCTGGCCGACGAAGTATCCCTGTTGCAGGGGAAGTAGCGCGAACGGGCTCGCCTTGTCGGCACGCCGCCGCAGGTCGACCGGCAACGCCCGGGCCGCGGTGCCGCCGGCTGACCTTCTGCGTACGAGCCCGGCCAGCTCCGACACCGTCGACTCGGCGCCCACGTCGGCCAGCGCGAGCACCACGCCCAGGCGTTTGCGGATGAGTGCGGCCATGCGGACCGCCAGGACCGAGTCTCCGCCCAGACGCAGGAACGACACCTCGGGCTCGATGGTGCGCGAGGGCACGCCGAGCAGTTCCGACCAGATTTCGGTGAGGGTCGGGACGGGATCGCCCTGGGGGGCGAAGGTGCCGAGTGACATCGAGAGGCTCCTCGTGGGTCGGGTGCGTATTGGGCGGGCACGGAGACAGGACGTAGCGTACACCGATATGAATGTCATTTTCGATAGCGTGGATGATGTGGACGGTGGTCGGTGATCACGTCCCTGGTCCCGGTATCAGTGGCGGTGGTGGAACAGTTCGAGGACATCCTGGGCGAAGAGCCGTTCCCCGGCGAGGAGGACCTGATCGCCGGTGCGCTCGACAGTCGGCGACGGGAGTTCGTGACAGCCCGCCGCTGTGCCCGGCAGGCCTGGAACAACTGGGGCATGCGGCCGCACCGCTCACATCGGGGCCGTGCCGTGAGCCGCTCTGGCCGCCCGGCATCGTGGGTAGCATCACGCACTGCTCCGGCTACCAGCGGCTGCGGTGGCCCCACGGACCGACCTGGCGGGACTCGGTATCGACGCCGAACCGCACGCCTCGCTGCCTGGCGACGTCGAGGAGTCGGTGACAGGCCCCGCCGAACGGGCGCGTCTGCGGGAACTGGAGGTCGCCGTCCCGCGGGTGCACTGGGGTCGCGTCCTGTTCAGCGCTAAGGAGGAGATCAAGGAAGGCGCGGGGCGAGGTTGCTCCGCACCTCACCCCACCCACGCTGCTGCGCCCGCCGAGCGGCCAACGCCTTGTCGTACGCCGCCTTGAGCTCCTCGTCGGTGGCGCCGTGGCGCTGCTCGTCCTCGTCAAGGGAATCCACGAACTCGTCGGCGTCGTCCTCGCCACGCACGACCCAGTCCCAGATCTCGTTCTCAATCTCCCCACGGCCCGGATCCGCGATCCGCTCGGCCAGGAACCGCACGCCTTCAGGGCGATCGTTGTAGATCCAACCAGTCACGGCGACGATCCTTGTAGCCACCTACGACAGCCTGAGACGGATCAGGAGCCGGGCCGGCGGTAGCGGACCCGTGGCCGGCCGTCAGCCGCCGTGTCGACGTCCGCCCGTACCCGGTATGCCTGCGCGATCCGGTCTGCGGTGAGCACTTCGGCGGGCGCACCCGCCGCGACCACTCGGCCGGCGTGCAACAGCACCAGCCGGTCGCAGTACTGTGCGGCCAGGTTGAGATCGTGCAGGGTCACCACGACGGTGGTCGCCGACTCCGAGAGGAACTGCAACAGGTCCAGCTGGTGCCGGATGTCCAGGTGGTTCGTCGGCTCGTCGAGCAGCAGCAGGTCCGGCTCCTGAACCAGGGCGCGCGCCAGGTCCACTCGCTGCCGCTCCCCACCTGACAGGGTGGACCAGCGCCGCTGCTCGAACCCGGCCAGACCGGCCTCGGCGAGCGCGTGCCGGGCCAGGGCCACATCGGCAGCGGCGACACCGGCGAGACGTGGGCGGTACGGGATTCGGCCCAACAGGACCACCTCCAGGGCGGACATCTCCACGTCGGTGACCGCCTGCTGGGTGACCACCGCGATCCGCCGGGACAGTGCGCGCCGAGACAGCGTGCTCAACGCGACGTCGTCGAGGAGCACCAGCCCGGAGTCGGGTCGCGCCAGCCCGGCCAGCAGCCGCAGCAGGCTCGACTTGCCTGAGCCGTTCGGCCCGAGCAGTCCGACCGTGGCACCCGGTTCGGCGGTGAGCGCCACCTCGGCCAGAATCCGCACGCCGGCTACGCCCCATCCGATCTGGTCCGCGCGCAGCAGAGCCGGACGCGGGCCCGTGACGTGCCCGCGGCCGTCCCGGCCGTCTCGGGTTGCCCGCCCGCCGCCGGTGGGCTCCCAGCCGGTCACGGCGTAGCCGTCCGGCGCAGCATGACCAGGGCGAACACCGGCACGCCGAGCACTGCGGTGAGCACACCCACCGGCAGTTCCTGCGGCGAGAACACGGTCCGCGCCGCGGTGTCCGCCCAGATCAGGAAGGTCGCGCCGGTGACCGCGCAGGCGGGTAGCAGCGTGCGGTGCCCGGAACCGATCATGAACCGTACCGCGTGCGGCACCGTCAATCCGACGAACCCGATCGCCCC
Organism: Micromonospora sp. NPDC023814; assembly: GCF_040639595.1. Classification (NCBI taxonomy): domain Bacteria; kingdom Bacillati; phylum Actinomycetota; class Actinomycetes; order Micromonosporales; family Micromonosporaceae; genus Micromonospora; species Micromonospora sp. NPDC023814. The sequence goes on along the minus strand of NZ_JBFAAF010000081.1, from coordinate 1,706 downwards.
GATCGCCGCGACCAGATGGACCGCACGGCGTACGGGGCGGCGAAGGCCGCCCTGGAGTTCTGCTCCCGGGCCTGGGCGAACGAACTCGGCCCGGCGGGATCACCGTCAACTCGGTCGCTCCCGGGCCGACGGAGACCAAGCTGTTCTGGCAGCACAACCCCGAAGGCTCGGAAAGCGTCGCCCGGTACCGCGCCGCGTCGCGGGTGGGCCGGTTCGGCCGCCCGGAGGAGATCGCCGCCGCGATCGCGTTCCTGCTGTCGGACGAGGCCGGCTACATCACCGGCCAGACGCTGCGCGTTGACGGCGGCGGCAGCCTCGGCGGAGCGTGAACTGGCCGATGTCCGCCGACGCGATGAGCCCTGATGGTCGACAGCGAGGGGGCAGACGTCTCGACGACGATGTCCGGCGCAGCATCGGCGAGGGACGGAAGCTGCTTGATTCGTCCCTCGCAGCTATCGCCAACGCTTTGACCACGAATGCCGAGGGAACCTATTGAACGGATGCAACAGCCTGTCATCAGCCTCCAGTTCGCTGCCGGACGTGGTCCGCCATACCTCAATCTGGCTGCCCGTGATCTCCCGTTCCCAGCGGGTCACGGCTTCCAGCGCCTGGGGTTCCCCCGATAACGCGGAGGGTTTGATGTTCCCCGGGTTCGGTGGAGTCAGGTTGGTTGACTCGTCAGGCTCGTCACTCGTTGAGGAGAGACGTGCCGAGGAGATATCCACCCGAGTTTCGTCGTAAGGTCCTCGATCTGCTCAAGGCTGGCCGATCGGTAGCGGAGCTGGTCCGTGACCTGGAGATCAGTGATCAGACGATTTACAACTGGCGCCGTCAGGAGCTGATCGACACCGGTCAGATGCCGGGCGTGAGCTCCGCTGACCAGGCGGACTTGGTCGCCGCTCGGCGGCGTATCGCCGAGCTGGAGACCGAGTTGGCCGTGCATCGCCGTGCGGCTGAACTACTCAAGGAGGTGGTGCCCCCAAAAGACCGGTACGCGGCCATCCAACGGATGGCCGCTGAGGGGCTACCCGTCGAGGTCTGCTGCCGTGTGCTCGAGGTCTCGGCGTCCGGGTACTACGCCTGGCGTAACCGGCCGCCATCGCCGCGGGCGCTGCGTCACGCGTGGTTGACCGACCAGATCCGCGCGGTGCATCTGGCCTCCAGGGGGACGTACGGTTCCCGCCGCGTGCATGCCGAACTACGGCTGGGCCGTGGACTCGTCGTGGGCTATCACGCGGTGGAGATGCTGATGCGCCGCGCCGGCATCCGCGGGCTGCCCGGTAGCCGGCACCCGCGGCCGAAGCACCAGACCCCAACCGCGAGCGATCTGGTCAACCGCGACTTCACCCGATCGTCGCCGAACCAGTTGTGGGTCACCGACATCACCGAGCACCCGACCCGGGAGGGCAAGGTGTACTGCGCGGTCGTGCTGGACACCTTCTCCCGCAAAGTCGTCGGCTGGTCCATCGACGCCACGCAGACGGCCACGCTGGTGACCAACGCCCTGAGCATGGCCATCAGCAACCGCCAGCCCACCGGCACCGTGATCCACTCGGATCACGGAGTCCAGGGCGGATTCCAGTGGTCGTCGCAACACCTCGATCAAGGGGTGTGCGCATGGGTAGGCCATCGGGCTGGGTGACGGCGGTGACGGGCAGGCCGGCGATGCGGTCACCGGGCCGCCCGGGTGTAAACGAGCATCGGGA